>NC_015388.1:3130000-3282536 GCF_000195295.1 Desulfobacca acetoxidans DSM 11109 | reverse complement strand
TTAGTTACCGGAAAACGCCTTAGCCCGTGAGAGATGCTAAGCTTTACAAGTAAGATTGAATCTCTGGTTTGTTTGTATGATGAGTGGCTTGATAACTTATATAAAAACAGTGAGCAGTGAGCCGTGAGCCGTGAGCCGTGAGCAGCAAAAACATTATTGTGAGCAGCCGCCACGATTCTGTTTTTATGCTTCGTTGTGTTCGGCAGAACATGTGCACTTGTATAAAAACAGTGAGCCGTGAGCCGTGAGCCGCAAAAACATTATTGTGAGCAGCCGCCACGATTCTGTTTTTATGCTTCGTTGTGTTCTTGAGAACATGTGCACTTATATGAAAACAGTGGGCAGTGGGCAGTGAGCAGAAAAAGCATTATTGCGAGCCGCCGCCACGGTTCTTTTTTCATATTTCGTTGTGATCACCAGAACATGACAATTTATATGAGGGTCTTGCAAAAATCGCCTTCTCAACCCTGACCATCCTGAGAGAACCGTAGAATCTATTTTTTTCACCCTGTCAAAAAGCTTTGCGGGATCAAGGATGATAGAAACCTTTTCACAAGGGGCTCATATAACAAGCGATATTATAGGTAGAGAGAAAGACCGTGTATATTATTTTAATATATTTTTCTGTAAATTATTTATCTGTCAGTGCCTTCTGAAAAATCCTCCTATCGGCAAATCGGCTGTGTGACGATCAATGGGCGCACAATGGTAGATGATGATTAGTAATGGAGCAGAGAGAACTACCCCGATCAAGATGGGTTCCTTTATATGATTATTTTAATAATCAGTCAAAGACGCTGAGGCCGGATTTAGAGTTAGTGAGGACTCAGGGGCAGTTTGGCAGATCCGGCTTGAGCAAGGCAGAAAGATTAGAGATAAAAAGAACATAAGTAACTAGTTAAAAACACGTTTAGGAAAATTGTGTAATGGTTACGGCAGGTAAACCGGATAGTAGATCCTGACGGAAAATTTTTTGGACCAGACCTAATCTCTTATTTTCGGCTATTTTCGCAACGAGGGAAAAATTATCTTATGAAAAAAAGCTAGAATACTAATAATTAAAAAGAAAATTCTTTAAAAAAATTTTTTCCGGGAGAGCAGGTGGGACAAGGGATTATCAATCCAGGCTTTCAGGAGGGATGGTCAGGCTAAAAATGGTATTTTTACCAAAATAGTGGGGCATTTTTAACACACCAGGAAACGATTGCTTTTCGACCACAAGTCGACAAACGGAGGCGTCTGGGCGCCTTGCCGATAATCCTGCATGTTTGGCACCCAACCCTCCCGCTCAGAAACCGGCAGGCGGCAACGGTTCATACCCGGCCTTTTCGGGAGGGCTGAGATGGCCAAAGCTCGGTAAACTTTCATTCTGACCAGACCAGCGCACTGGTGGACCGAACTCGCCCCCATACTGGGACCAGAGCCGCAAGACTACCTGCTTGCGCTCCACCAAGGGGAGGCTGAAGTAAAAGTCACTGAGCATGAGCGTGCTGATAATCTCTCTAAGATGCATAAAACATCCTCATTCAAGGTTACTTATTCATTAGTGCAATAACAATGCCATAATCTCTTTACTCGTATTCGGGCAATCTACTGGCCGTAATCTGCGAAACGTATCAATCCGAGAAACAACTTCTGGCTGGTGGTAGATTTTTCTCAAAGTGACAAGGCTGGCAAACCCACCAGCCTTGCTTGGCCGCTGGTTTCCGGGAGCGGGTGATATTGACATTCTGTGGCGATGAGCTATGATACAAAACAAGATCATGTAATACGGGGTCGGCAATGATTAATTATGCCACGTATCGAAAATTTGTGACGTTGCGTAGCGGCCAGCGGGTCATGTTCAGGCTTCTAAATCAGCAGGACCGGGATAATCTGCTGAGACTCTTTATGGAAGCACCGGAAGAGGACATTCGGTTTCTGAAACAAGATGTTAAGAATCCGAAACTTATTCAATCCTGGATTGACCATATCAACTATCAGAAGGTGCTGCCCCTGGTGGCGGTTAATATGGAAGATAACGGTCTGATGGCGGACGCTACCCTCCATCGAGGCAAACATGCCAGCAAGCATATCGGCGAGATCCGGATTTTTGTCTCACGTCCTTATCGCAATCAGGGTTTGGGTTCGCTCATGCTTGACGAACTCATCAATCTGGCGAAACTGGAGAATGTCCAGATTTTAAAAGCTGAAGTGCTTACCGACCATCGGGGGGTCATGAGGGCCTTTAAGGCCAAAGGATTTGAGATGAAGTGTATCCTCGATGATTTCTTTCTGCGCCGGGACGGTATGACGCACGACGTCGCCCTGCTCATACGGCCCGTGGTGCGTCGCGAGGAAGCAGAGTTTTGAGTAGTCCCTCCGATATCCGATAATAATCAGGAGGTTCTATGGTTTCCGGTTACTTATTGCAGGGGCGGGTCTGAGACCTACCCCTATCGGGTGGGCCTGCCGGTATTGCAGTGCTGTAGGGCGGGAAAGCAGAGCCCATCCGGCCTTCTGGAATGCTCCGACACACATTTTCATGATTCGCGGGTGACCCGTGGGTAATGGCCATTATCAAGAAATCGAGGTTTTTCAATGTAGGGTGGGCACCGCCCACCATTCCTTACAGGGCAGGGAAGTAGGGTCAAAATCACCTGGCAAGAAGCGACGTGGGGTGGGTTTACATGGCGGTTAGGACCGGTCTGGAGCAGATTTTGGCCCATCCCCCTTCCTGGCTGCCTCGGGTCCGTTTGGGGTTATTAAGCAACCAGGCGGTGGTGGGCTGTGGCTTGCTACCTAGCTGGCGATTGCTGGCTCAGAGGTTTCCTTCCAGTCTTCGGGCGTTGTTCAGTCCGCAACACGGCCTCTGGGGCGAGAAACAGGATAATATGATCGCCTCGGTTGACTGCCGCGAGCCGGTCACCGGCCTGCCGGTCTTCAGTCTCTATGGCGAACGCCTGCAGCCTTCTCCCGAAAATCTAGACTTGATCGATGTTTTATTGGTTGATTTACCTGATGTAGGGACCAGAGTCTATACATTTGCCGCCACAATGGCCTTGGCGATGCAGTCGGCGGCCCAACTGGGGAAAAAGGTGATCGTTCTGGACCGGCCCAACCCTATCGGCGGGGTCCAGGTGGAGGGAAACCTTCTCAAATCTGACATGGCCTCTATCGTCGGTCCCTATCCCCTGCCGATGCGCCATGGATTGACTTTAGGGGAACTGGCCCGCTATTACAATCAAATCCACGGGATCGGCTGTGATCTGGACCTAGTCCCGGTGCAGGGATGGGACCGGTCTCAGTATTTTGACGTTACCGGCCTGTCCTGGGTGATGCCATCGCCCAATCTGCCCACTTTGGACACGGCCATCGTCTATCCCGGGCAGGTCCTGTTGGAAGGGACCAACCTCTCGGAGGGGCGGGGCACGACCCGGCCTTTCGAACTGTTCGGGGCACCGTTTATCAATCCTTTGGTGTTAAAGGATGCGTTGCTGGCCGACTATGAGCTTCCCGGGGTCATTCTGCGAGAGACCTTCTTTCAACCTACCTTCCACAAATGGGCCGGTGAGGTCTGCGGCGGTTTCCAACTCCACGTCACCGACCGCCGGCTTTATAAGCCTTACTTCACTACCCTGGTCATCCTGCAGACGATAATCCGGCTCTATCCCGACCATTTTCAATGGCGGCAGCCGCCCTACGAGTATGTATACGACCGTCTACCCTTTGATCTTTTGACCGGTGATCCGGCTGTCCGAGAAGGGCTGGAGGGTCATATCCCGGTTACAGAATTGGAACAACAGTGGGGGGGTGGCCTGGAGGAATTTCTCGAGGTGCGTCAGCACTATATCTGATTATCGCACTTCTTGAGGGCAAGGAGGATTATCTGTCCGGCGGAAACAATCGCCGCAGTGCCTCCCGAACGCTGCTGATTTCGAGTATCTGCAAGTCCTTGACACTCCTTAGCTGATTTCTCTGTCCTTTAGCCAGCAGGGCGCGCCGGAAGCCTAATTTAGCCCCCTCCTGCAGACGCACTTCGGTCTGGGCGACGGTGCGCACCTCTCCGGTCAGGCCCACCTCCCCGAAGATCAGGGTATCGGCAGCTACCGGCCTCTCCCAAAGAGAGGATGTCAGGGCGGCGATGATACCTAAATCAACGGCCGGTTCGGTCAGGCGGATGCCTCCGGCCACATTGACGAAGATATCCTGATTGCCAAAGGCCAGCCCCACCCGTTTTTCCAATACTGCCACCAAAAGCGACAGACGTCCGGCGTCCACGCCAGCCGCCTGGCGGCGGGGCATGCCCAGACTAGAGGGAGTAACGAGGGCCTGGACCTCCACCAGGATGGGTCGAGAGCCTTCGATACTGGCCACCACCACCGAACCCGGCGCCTCGAGAGAGCGTTCCGACAGAAAGAGGGCCGAAGGGTTGGTCACTTCGGCAAGTCCAGTCTGACGCATCTCAAAGACGCCTAACTCCTGGCCGGGGCCGAAGCGATTCTTGACCGTGCGCAGCAGGCGGTAGGTGTGAGAGCGGTCGCCTTCAAAATACAGCACCGTATCCACCATGTGCTCCAGGAGTTTCGGGCCGGCGATGGCGCCTTCTTTGGTGACGTGGCCGATGAGGAAGATCGGGATGCCGGAGCGTTTGGCCAACTGGACGAGCTGAAAGGCCGTTTCTCGCACCTGAGTAATAGAACCGGGGGCGGCCGGGAGACTGGCGGCATATAATGTCTGAATGGAATCAAGCACTAGATAATGGGGTTTTTCGGAGTCGAGCAGCTTTAAAATATTTTCCAGGCAGGTCTCAGTAGCCACCAGGAGCCTGGCGGAGGTTATACCCAACCGGTCGGCCCGGAGCTTTAGTTGACCCGCGGATTCCTCTCCGGAGACATAGAGCCCGATAAACCCGCTGCCCGAAAGGCGATCCAGGACCTGCAACATCAAGGTGGATTTTCCAATTCCGGGGTCGCCGCCTAACAGCACGACCGATCCTGGGACTACTCCGCCTCCCAAGGCTCGGTCAAACTCCCGGCAGCCGCAGGGACGGCGTTCCTCCTGAGAGGGGCTGAGGCTGATCAAGGGAGTGGGGCGGCTGCGAACGGCAACCTGGTCCGGGGTGCGCCGATAAGGAGGCTCAGGAGAAACCACTTCTTCCACCAGGGAGTTCCAAGCCTCACATTCCGGGCACTTGCCCAGCCATTTGCCGGTCTGAAAGCCGCAATTTTGGCAGATGAACAGGGTACGAGGAGGTTTTGGGGTCATTATGTCACCCGGTCTATCCTCATGAAAAAACGTCCAGGATCATTTTCATGGCTAATCCTGGCTTTCCAGCTTCTCGGCCGAGATAGCCTGGGCAATAAACCTCCCAACCAGCCAGGCCATCAAGATAGCGACAAAAAACTGGCCCACCACGGCCTCCACCACCGTCAAAATCCGGGCCATAGGGGTGAGCGGCAGGATGTCGCCCATGCCGACCGTAGTGATAACGATCAGGCTGTAATAAATGATATTGCTCTCAAAGATATTGAAGGAATCCATCCGGAGCGGCAGTGGAATGCTCAAACTCTGGGGATTAAAGGTGCACAAGAGCAGGTAGGCGTGAGTAAAGGTGCAGGCAATAATTAAATACGCCACCACCGCGGCGAAAAGGGTGTCCAGGGTTACTTTAATTGTCTGAAAAATATATGACAGGATGCCGCCGATACACAATAATAAGAGAAGCATATTGCAGATGATCGTCAGTCTGATAAACAGCAGCCGACCTTCTGGACCGATCTGGGTCAGATAAATGCCATGGCATATCGCCGCCGCGGCAAACAGCAGCCAGAAGAGCCAGCGCCATCGCACCGCGCCTACGGTTGAGAGAGAAACTAACAGAACATTAAGCAGGAGAAATCCGGAGGCCAGTTCCAGGAGCCACCGATTCCCAAAGGATGGTAGGAAGAAAAAGGCAAAAATTATATAGAGCGCCAGTTGCAGGAATTTCAAATTTTTAATTAATCGCCAGAAATTTACCAACATAGCATTTCCTTCCAGGATTTTTCGTACCGCGCTCCAAGGTGATTAATCGTAACCACAAAATCTCATTAAACCGGAGGAGTTGTCAAGCTCTGACCGATAGACCGAGACTATTTGGCATTATTTGTCTCTGGCGCGATTATTCTCTCATTGACTCCCCGGCTGCATGAACTAAAATAATAATATGCGATCACAGCCGCTGATATTTCCTTTTACCGCCTTAGTGGGCCAGGAAGATTTAAAGCTGGCCTTACTCCTCAACGCAGTCAATCCTACCATCGGCGGGGTCCTCATCCGGGGGGAGAGGGGCACCGGCAAATCTACCGCGGTGCGGGCCTTGGCGAACCTGTTGCCCGAAATAGAAGTAGTAGCCGGCTGTGTCTATGGCTGCCATCCCCAGGGTATTGACGGTCTCTGTGATGACTGCCGGAATCGCCGGGTAGCGGACAACGGCCTGCCGGTGGAACGCCGGCCGGTACCGGTAGTAACCCTGCCTTTGGGGGCGACGGAAGATCGGGTATTAGGGACATTGGATCTGGAGGCCGCCCTGCACGCCGGCCGCAGACGATTCGAACCGGGGCTGTTGGCCCGGGCTCATCGGGGCATCCTCTATATCGATGAGGTTAATCTTCTAGAGGACCACCTGGTAGACGTGCTCCTGGACGTAGCCGCCTCGGGGGTCAACGTGGTGGAGCGGGAATCGGTGTCGATCTCGCACCCGGCCCATTTTCTGTTGGTGGGTACTATGAACCCGGAAGAGGGAGAGTTGCGCCCCCAGTTGCTGGACCGTTTCGGTGTCTGTGTGGAAGTCAAGGGTATCTCAGACGCCGCGGCCAGGGGGGAGATCGTACGCCGGAGGCTGGCCTTTGAAGCCGACCCGCTCGGGTTTATCAGGGCTCAGGGGGAGAACGAAGCCGCGTTGAAACGGCGGATAGAACAGGCGAGGGCGTTGCTTCCCGAGGTGCAGGTGGGGGAAGCGGAGCTGGGTCTGGCGGTTCGCTTGGCTCTGGCCCTGGGAACCGAAGGTCACCGGGCGGACCTGACCACTATCCGGGCGGCGGCTGGCCTAGCGGCGCTGGAAGGGCGGCGGGTCATAACCCTGGCAGACGTAAAACGCTGTGCCATCTTGGCTCTGCGCCATCGCCTGGCCAGGCATCCTCTGGATGATGAAGAAATTAGTACGGACAGACTCATCGAACAGGTAGAGGCCGCGGCTCAAACCGAATCGAAACAGCCGCCCGCCCCAAGCCCAACGGAAAAAAAAAGCCCCTGATCAGAGAGGCACCGATCTCGGACGGGGCCCAGATCTTCGCCTGTCCACCCGCATTTCAGCTGAAGCACCTGGAATTTTACTTTCCCCGCGTCTCTCAGGGTAAACGGGGCCGGAGATTAGCCAACCCCACCCAGAGCCGCCATGGCCGCTATGTCAAACCCCGCCTGCCGGATGGCGGCAAGCCGGACCTGGCCCTCGATGCCACCCTCCGGGCTGCAGCCCATCGCCACCCTGGCGTTTATACGGACGGCCCCCGCTTAACTCGAGAAGACCTGCGCTATAAACGTCGGGCCGGTAAGACTCAAGCCCTGCTGCTCCTGGTGGTGGATGCCAGCGGTTCCATGAGTGCCCAGCGCCGCATGGCTGCGGCCAAACAGATCGCCCTGTCTTTTCTGGTGCAGGCCTATCAGCGCCGGGACCGGGTCGGCCTGATTGTCTTTCACGGCGCCAGGGCCCGGATACTCCTGCCGCCTACCGGCAGTGTTGCCCTGGCCCGGAAAAAACTCCGGGTGCTGCCCACCGGCGGTAAGACTCCGCTGGCGCATGGGCTGGCATTGGCCTATCAGGTAGCTGTCCGCGAGTTGCGCCGCAGCCGGAGCCTGATTCCCATCATCGTGGTCATCTCCGATGGCAACCCCAACGTCGCCTGTTTCTCGGAAGACCCTAAGGCCGATGCCTTTAAAGCTGCTGCGGCTATTGCCCGCCGAGGGGTGCCGGCCCTCTTCGTCGACACCAACACCAACTTTATGGAACACGGTCTGGGCCTGGCCCTGGCCCGAGCGCTGCACTGCCCCTATGAACGCTTTGAGACCCTGGCGGCGGGATTGGGGCTGTCGCATCTGTTGGCCAGATCCGGCCGGCAGGAGCTATTCTACTGGTCGCCGGATTGAGGCATGAGCTTTGGCAAGGGAGTAATCCCTTGATAATTATTATTCTTTAAAAAGCCCCTCCAAACCATGAGAATCATCTACGGGTGGCACAGGCCGTATTACCAATATAAAATTTATCTTTCACGCATCCGGCATTCCAGCAATTCGTTATCGAAAACAGATTCAATCTGTAGGGGCGAATCTTGTATTCGACCCAAACAACTCTATGTCTTCATGTTGGCCAATCCTGTAATTAATTTTGGCCAAGGGCGGATCTTGTATTCGACTCAAACAACTCTGTGTCCTTCAATTTCCACAACATGGCAGAATGAAAGTCGATTATGAAAAAAGGGTCCAAGACCAGCACCTTCGGTACTCACGCGAGAATTAATCATGACTCATCCGATTATTATGGGTCGAGGCTTTATTCGGAGTTGCCTGCGAGTAATACCCACGATGTCCCCGGTGAAAATGATTTCCCGGTGGCGTATGAGAACAGTATCATACTCGGCAGTTCAGAAAATATGACTTTAATACCGGATAATTCGCTGCACCTGATGATCACTTCTCCCCCATACAATGTTACCAAAGAATACGACCAGTATCTATCTCTCAAGGAATATCTGCAATTATTGCAAAGGGTATTTTCTGAAACGTATCGGGTATTGACTAACGGCGGAAGGGCCTGCGTCAATATAGCAAACTTGGGGCGTCAGCCATACCTTCCCCTTTCGGACTTTGTTTCTGCAATTATGCTGGAAATCGGTTTTCAGATGCGCGGAGAAATCATCTGGAATAAGGGCGCCGGTGCAGGGGTATCTATGGCCTGGGGGAGTTGGCGATCGGCCTCAGCCCCGGTTTTACGGGATGTACATGAATATATCCTGGTCTTTGCGAAGGGTTCCTTCAGGCGCAAAAAACCCCGGGGTAGAGAGAATACCATTTCGAAAGAGCAATTTATGGAATGGACCAAATCAATATGGACGATGAACCCCGAGTCTGCCAAAAAAGTGGGGCATCCGGCACCCTTTCCGATAGAATTACCCTATCGTCTCATTCAACTATACACCTTTACCGAGGATGTCATACTAGACCCCTTTATGGGCAGCGGCACGACAGCTATTGCGGCCCTGAAGGCCGGAAGGAAATACATCGGGTATGAAAATAACCCGGAGTATGTAAAATTGGCTGAAGAAGGATTGCGTCTTTTAAGCCAAAGGGATCTTAAAAGTGAGCCTTTCCCGATTTCTGCCACTTTTTTTACAAAATGAGCTTGGGAAACAGGGGGATGATAAAACGGTTAAAATTTGGGGTTCAAGCCGGCCTGCTTGTATATTTCGTTAGCAGTGATGCGGTCCAGAAGACGATGGCGTTTGACGGGGATTATTTTGACCCCGTTGTGTATATGGAATGGTTGCCGCCCTCCCTGAGCAGAGAGAAACCGTTAGCCTCCAGATATGATACGAGATCATGCTGCTTGATGGACATCGATGATCTCCACCGGGACCTGTTCTATGAGGGCATTGCCCACGGGTATTTCTTTGCCTTGCTGCTGATACGCCAGGATCATTTCGTGGAGGGCGTCCCGCAGCATGGCCCGGCAGTCCTCTAAGTCCCGGCCCTCGGTGACCACTTCGGGCCACTCGATCAATTGTCCTAAATACCCCGACTTGATCCTGGTATAGCGGGCGGTGCAGTTGGTGAGCATCGTTGTCTCCCGGAGGTAATATATTTTTACTATAACGAAAAGCGCCATGTTGGGGAAGAAGCGGTCTTACTTTTCCGGCGGTGGCGGTGAGTTAGGGGGCGGCCCGGCTTCTGCCGGGGCGACGGGGTCTTGGAGATACTCGGGCAGCTTGGTATGTTCGCCGGTATAAGCGCATTGGTAACAGTTCAGTTTTCTGGGAGTATAAGGCGGTCAATAGATTTACCCCCCTTTATCCCCCCGTAAACGGGGGGGATAATTCCCTCCCCGTTGACGGGGAGGGCTAGGGAGGGGTGGTTTTTCATCTTTTACTCAGCTAGCTGAACTGTTACCAGGCTTTTAACTTTGAGATTGCCTCGGTGTTGCTCTGCCTTCCAAAGATCGAACATGACCTGCTGGTTCAGCCAGCTTGCAGCCGTGGTATCAAAAGCCAACGATAACCGGATAGCCATTTCCGGGCTGATGCCGGCCCGGCCATTGACAATGGCAGATAATGATTTCCGGCTTATCCCCAAAGCTTGAGCAGCCTCGGTGATGGTTAAGCCCAAGGGTTCCAGGCAAAGCTGCTTGAGAATTTCTCCAGGATGGGGTGGGTTGTGCATAAGCATTTTAAACCTCAATGATAATCTTCATAATTAACGTTATAGGCATCCTGCCCGGTAAAACTAAAGGTAAGCCTCCAGTTGCCGCTTACCTTTACCGCCCACGTGTCTTGACGATCACCAACCAGTTCATGCAGATGCAAACCTGGAAGGTTCATATCATGGGCACAGGAGGAGGCATGGAGACGGCCCAGGATGAGACGTAGTCTTCCGGCATGTTTTGGCTGAATGCCGGCCACGCTGCCATCAAGGAAATAACGTTCCAGGCCTTTGTGTTTGAAGCTGACAATCATTTTTAGAATGTAACCTGATAGGTATCAAGTGTCAACAATGGAGAAATTATCTCTTTGTCGAAATTGCTTTCGCCGCCGCCCCAGGACCGTCAGCACCGCCTGGATGTCGGTGGGGGGCTCGATCTTTTCTGGCTGGCTGGCGTCTTGCTCATCTTCTTGCCACGGGGCCCGCTCCCGGACGTAGGCGGTCAAGACCTCCATGATGGTCCAGTAGTCCTTGTCGGAGTCGTGGGCGATGCGCTCCAGGGCGTAGATGCCCCCCAGGCGCACCTCCATCTGGTCGCGGCCCAGTTGCTCGATGGCCTTGGTGAAGCGGTCGGTGACCTGGCCGTCTTCGGAGATTTGCACCTGCTTTTCGATGGCCCGGATGCGGCGCAGGGTGAGATAGACCCCGTAGATTAGGATGACGCCTCCCAGGATCTGGGCTACGGTCTTAATGGCGTCAATTTTGTTTTTCGCCTGTTCGGACGGCTCCGGAATAGCAGGAAAATCTATCCATAAATACATGAGCCAGAACAGAACAATAATAAGAAGGCCGGCCCCGGCGTATAGGACGTTTTTTTTGGTAAATGTAATGACTGTCTCCCACTTTTCCACCAGTTGATACAGCAGCCAGGCGAACCCGGCGGCCAGGGCGATTGCCGCGGGCCACAGCAGGATTTCCGGCACCAATTTCCACCAACCGACCATTGCACCGTCCTCCGCATCCGTGGTGGTTATGATACGCCCTTCCCGGCTCGGCTGGCAAGGATATTTCTTGGGGGGGCGAACGGATGGCCGGACAGGGGCGTATAGGGGAAGTGATTAAGGGATGGCGGGCGCGGCCCGCCCGATGATTTTTGTGGCCCCCGGGAGTTTGGGAACAAGACTTGGAACAAAGGTTCTTGCCCGTAAACTGGCAAGGCGGAGGCGCGGTGCTTTATCACGCCACGGGCTCGGGCGGTCTCATCGTAGGCCACCGAGAAGGCTATGTTCAAAATAACAAACATTATATTTAAATAATTGAACATTTAATAAATTATGTATATCGGGCGATAGATTATAACATATTCAATTAATTAGCATATTTATGTAGATATTTTAAAGTGTCGTGATGGCATGATCATTGCTTGATAATTGTATGGAAGCAAAGCCAAACCCACCGTGCGACAGGGGACGGCAGGCCGGCGGGTTTTAAAAGGGGATGGCCGGGTTTCCGGGAAAGTTATTGGAGTTGGTTTTTGGGAGAAAAACCTTATTGCGCCAATGTATACATAAGGAGGACAGCGTCATGAAGAGATGGTCCATCTTAGTTATGGTATCGGTCTTTCTCTTGGGCCTGGGAGGCATGGCCCAGGCCACCCTGGTCAGCACCTTTGACAGCGATACGGAAAACTGGACCACCGAGGGAGCAACCTCCCCAAGCTGGACCAGCCCCGGCTTTATTCAAGCCTATGACAACGCCGGCAGCTGGTGGCGCTTTGTCTCCCCTAACGGCTGGGATGGAAATTGGAGCGGGTATATCGGCGGCAGCATTTCCTATGATATTGTGCCCATCAACAATAATGCCAACCAGCACGAGCACAATATCGAAATCTGGAGCGGCAGCAATTACATGTATTGGGGGGTCGCCAACGAACCTGCCAAGGGGGTATGGACCACGTTTACGGTGGCTTTAACCGATGCCAATTTCACCGAGGTGGGAGATACTTTTAGCAATATCTTGCAAAACGTGACGGCCCTCAAAATTTTAGGGGATCTGAGGGGCGGCACCGGCACCGGAGACACTACTGGACTTGATAATGTCAGGGTGAATGCTATTCCCCTTCCCGGGGCGGTGTGGCTCCTCGGTTCCGGGCTTCTGCGTCTGTTGGGCCTACGAAGGATCAGGAGGAATTAACCGAATTGCCAAGATATCTTGGCACGTAAATTGCCTTATTTGAGAGCGAGGGCAAGGGTGATTGCTTCGGCGCCCCATTCTCCCGGCTGTCTGAGAAAACAACTAAATGTATCAAACAAACAAGGAGGATTGGTTATGTTTAAAAAAATGACCGTGTTGGCCGCCGTCGTTGTCGCCCTGATGTCCTTCACCCCCGCCTATGGCTATTTCATCACCAGTACCGGCGACTCCGCCCTGTCCGGCGCCTATGTGGATGATATGTCCATGTGGATTCCAGGGGATTGGATCGCTGCGTATCATCTATTGCCTCCCAATCAGAGTTATATCGCGGTGGATAACCATTTTTGGTTTGACAGCACCTATAGCGGTCAATGGAACATGACCGGCCAGTACCTGGACAACGGCACGTATAGCGATGAAGGCTTCTCTGCCTTAAAGATAGGCTTTGGCGGGGGAACCTCGGCCTTTGGCTTCCACTGGGGCGCCTCGGATTATCAATGGGCCTTGACCGCCTATGACGCCAGCGACACTGCCATCGAATCCTACAGCCTGCCCATCACCCATGCCAGTAGCGCCGGGGAGTTTTACGGCATCGCCGCCAGCAACATCGCCTATGCTTTGTTGACCAATGTTTCGGGTACTTATGACTGGGTCATGATCGATGACCTGCACATTGCCGCCAGCGCCGTTCCCGTGCCCGGGGCCCTGTGGCTGCTGGGAACCGGTTTGGTGAGACTCTTGGGCCTACGCCGCAAAATATCCCGTTAGCCTGCACGCTCCAGCGTTCTCAGGCAGCCGGCAGCGCAGGGTCCCCGTGACCCTGCCTTTTTTTTTCGGGGGAAGACCTCCCCCAACGCGTACTTGGGGGGCGGGACGAACCCGGTGGGAGATTTTATCCAACCTAGCCCGGATAATTCACCAAAATCCCATATACCCGGTGGCACAGGCTTTCCAGCCTGTGCAAAAAAACAGTCTGTATTTCAGGTAAGTCTGTTAATCCATGGCATTAAAATGAGTTAGCTATCTTTTTCAAAATATCATGAATAAAGCGGGCTAGTCGATTCCAAACTACAAGCAGCGATGAAGTGATTAAAAAAGTAATGAAAGGCGGGATGCGCTTTTGCTTTCCCGCCCAACGCTGCTTATACCAATGGCAAGGCCTAGCGTTGAGCCTAACTGGGCTCCCATGTAACATTTGGGAAGCAGGCGCAAAAAAGCAGAGTGCGGCGGGCGCGGCCCGCCCGATGATTTTTGTGGCCCAGCGGGAGCTTGGCGGGCAATTGTGTTTCCAGGCAGGATCTTGGGAACAAGGCCTGAAAACGAGGTTACCCTTAAACCAGGTTCACTTCTTGGCGGCGGTCTAGCACCTCATTAATCACCACCAGTTTTCCAGCATCCGCTCCTAAGAGCTGGGAATTGGCGTTCAGCAGCTCTATACCGTAGATCGTGCCGTCGGGGGCCATATCAATGTTTAACTCTTCGCTGACCCGGATGGTCTCCACCTGGGAGGTCTTTTCCTGCAGGCGCACATAAGCAATATTGTAACGGGGATCATAGGTTATCTGCATGATGTAATTTCCTTAAATTTAACACGATCATCTCTTAGCAATTCTTTCAATCATTTTGCCTAGTCAGGCGTACATCAGCCGCCGTCCTTTGGGCTCAGGGATGGGGTCGCCGAATTCCGTGGCGGTGTCAATCCACAACTGGATAGCCTCTTTAATATTGGTAAGGGCCAATTCCTCGGTGTCGCCATGGGCCATACAGCCGGGGAGTTCTGGGACTTCGGCCACAAAGACGCCGTCTTCGTTGCTCCAATAGATAATAATTTCATAGCGTGACATCTTAGAGATTCTCTCCCGGTTTATACTTTAATATAACTGAACGAACTTGCCGCACTTGGTATTCCTTGGCCTTGTTGTCGTCTCTCGGCAAATTGATTTTTTCTTCAATGCCCGCTTTTCTAAAAATAAGATGACTTCCCCTTTACCGTTCAGCACAACCCAAACGGAGCAGCAATTGGCGTAAATCGCCAAAAAAGATGTTGGCATCTGAAGCCCCGGTCAAAATCTGCCAAAGAAGTTTTTGATACTTCCCCATTCGCTTCCCAGATTAATGGAACGGAAAATGATGTAAATTTATTTACTTGTACTTCAGCTATCTGAGATAATAGATCAGGAACATGGTTGGCGGTGCCCACCCTACAGCACCACAGCATCGAAAGACCCGTCTGTGCCGAATTTCGGATCGTAATATAGCAAGGACAAAAAACACCCTACAGCACCACAGCATCGACAAAGCCGTCTGTAGGGGCGAATCTGGTATTCGCCCCAAACAACTGAAGTGTTACATTTATTTTATCATTCTGGCCTGCCCAAGTGCAACTGGGAGCGAGGATAAATGGGGAAAGAGCATGACCAAGGCGTCCGTACTGCAGATTGGCAAATTCCTCCAGTCATTTGGCGGTTGGTGCATATCCCATTGCCGATTCGTGGTCTTACCCTGGATGGGGGAGTCACCAGGGAGGAGGGTAAGGACATCTTTCAGGTGATGGTGGAAGGGGCGCATTAGGGTAACTGTTAAGATTAAGTGTAGCAGAGAGAATGGTATTGGCCAGCACCGATGCGAAGGATGGCATTGAATTAGCTGAGGGGTAAGGAGTGAGGGGGAGATGAGCGGCGGGCGCGGCCCGCCCGATGATATTTGTGGCCCCGCGGGAGCTTCTCGGTTAATGGCGTTGCCAGGCAGGACCTTGGGAACCAGGATACTATTGCCACATTGCTGCGTAAGCATGCCTTTATTGATACAAGGGTTATCCGGCGGATTCCACCAATTCCAGGCGGGGGCCTTCGTCATCCCGGCGGGGGGGCGTCAGGCGGTAGATGCGGTCGGCGTATTCCCGGAAGAGGTTGAGGTCGTGGTGGCTGATGACCAGGATCTGGAAGTTGAGTTTGGCGGCGATGGTGTGGATGATGTGCATGAGGCGGGGGACGAGGTCGGGACGGAGCCA
Organism: Desulfobacca acetoxidans DSM 11109; assembly: GCF_000195295.1. Lineage (NCBI taxonomy): Bacteria > Pseudomonadati > Thermodesulfobacteriota > Desulfobaccia > Desulfobaccales > Desulfobaccaceae > Desulfobacca > Desulfobacca acetoxidans. The sequence continues at coordinate 3,266,902 of NC_015388.1, read as the reverse complement.
GCAGTCCTGTTCGTCCAGAATGAGGAAGCGGCGGTGCTCGTGTTCGGGGAGTTGCGAGAGGGCGATGAGGCGCAGGCCCACCGACATGATGTTGCAGACGGAGCCGCCCTGGCCGGTGAGGATGTCCTCCCGGTCGCCTTGGCGTTCCATGGCGAAGGTAATGTTGATTTTGCCCTTTTTTACCTCCCGGGCGGTGATGACCCGGAGGTCTTGTTCCAGGATTTCTTTGAGGGCGTAGGTGAGGTTGCGCTCCACTTCGTCGAGGATGTCTCCGAAGAGGTCCTGGGATAATTGATCCAGGCGGGCGGCGAGGCGGGGCTCCAGGGCCAGGAACTCCTCGCAGACCTGGATGTGGCGTTGGTGGTCGGCAAGGCGTTCCTGTACGGCGCGCTGCTGCCAGCGCAGGGTATCGAAGCGGCGGCGCACTTCGGCGGGATGGGCTAGCGGGGTTGACAAAGGCATGGGCGTATTTACCCTATTTATAATAGCTTGCTTTTCAAGGGGCAAGCAGGGATGGTGGGCAGTGCCCACCCTACATAGCTAAACATCTTATTCACCCCTCACCCCGACCCTCTCCCCTCAAGGGGCGAGGGGAAGAAAATAAAAGAGGTTTGGGCAATTGGCATAGGGGGGGAGTGTCTGCCATCAGGACTCCCCGCCACTGCCCGGCTCTTCGATCTTGGCCAGGGAATCTTTTACTGCCTGAATATGCTGTTCGTATTCCTGCACCCGGAGTTCGTTCTCCTGGCGGCGCTCTTCCAGGATTTTTTCCAGTTCGGCCAGATCGCTGGTGCCATATTCGGCCACGGCCTGTTTTTCCAAGTCATCCAACTGTTTTTGCAGGTTGGCGATATCCTGGTCGGTTCTAATCTTTAAGGTATCCAGGTCCTTATATTCTTTCTTCAGGGTCTCCAATTTCTCCTGCACGGCGGTATCTCGGGGTGAGAGGTTCCCGGCCGGAGACTCATTCTTGGTTTTCTTCACGCATTACCTCCTCGTAGAGCTCCCAGATTAAGGCGTCAATGGGGTCGCCGGACTGCAGATTGGCCGTCAAAAAAGTCTGCAGCCCGAGACCCTCGCTGGTCTTGCGCATCATGAGATTTTCCAGGCCCTTAATGAACCGCGATTCATCCAGGTCATCAGGGGAAGGTGACTCCCGGTCCACAAAGGCCGGGAAGACTTCGTGAAAGGGACGGTGCGGGATGGGCAGGGTCTCCAGCTCCGTTTGCCCCGGACGCCAGATAGCGGCCACCGGTAGCTTGTTAGGGGTCTGGGAACTCAAGGCCACCCGGCTGATGCTGCCGGGATTGCACCACAGGGTTTCCCCCCGCTGGACGGGGGGCTTGGGGGTGTGCAGGTGGCCGTTCACTACCAGATCGACGCCGGGGATGGGCCGCAGATGCACCCGGCCGGCGGTGTAGTCGGGAAAGGTCAGGTCGTGATGGGTCACCCAGATGACATAATCGTGGCCGCCCCGTTCCACGGTCCTGGGGATGGGCGTCCAGTCCGGGGAGGCTCCCACCAGTACCCGGCGGCCTCCCGCCACCACGGTGGCCACCGGCCCCGCTGCAGCCAGCAGACGGATGACCCGGGCGGCATGGAGCACCATGAGGGAGACATCGGGGGTGAGGCGGGCCTCGTGCTTGTCGTGGTTGCCCACCAGTACCCAGGGGATCACGGGGCGGAAAAGGTCCATGAGGGCCACCAGCAGGTAATTGGGGTTGTTGCGGGGCACGTGAAAGAGGTCTCCCAGGATGATGGGCAGGAGTTGGTGCTCCCGGGCCGTCTGCAGACAGAAATCCAGTTTGGCTAAGATACTTTGGGAGTAGTCGTCCAACCGATAGCCGGGGGGCGAGGCGGCCACGTGGGGGTCGCCGATGAAGAGGATGCCTTCAAAAGGGCCAACGGTGGGGAGCTGCAGGGGAGTATCAACCATGCACATCGTCCAGGAAATGAACCACGTCCAGGGGGCTGCCGCACAGGGGGCAGACCCCGGTCTCCCCCAGGAAAGCGGCGATGTCCTGCCGCTTCTCTTCCAGAGCCGCGGCCAGGGCCTCGGCTTGGCGCTGGCGCTGCTTTAGGGCCGCAGCGGCGCGGCGCAGGGCGGCCAGGGTGGCTTCCAGCTCGGCCACCGGTAATAGAACGGGGGCCTCGGGCAACCCAGTGAGGGTGTCCTGCACCCGGCTTTGTTGCTGCATACGGCCTTGCAGCAGGGCGATCTGCGCCGCCGCCTGTTCCAGGCCGGCCAAATCAGCCAGGTCCGGCGGCAGGGACAGGGGAGCCAGGATGGTTCCACGCTTTTGGGCCGCAACGGTTTGCTGACGGCACTCCCGCAGGCGGGCGATGAGGGTGGGAAGCTGGCTGACGTCGGCTACCTCCGGTGGGGCGGTGATTGCGGCCAAGAGGACGGCCCGGGATTGATCGCGGCCCAGACGTTGCCGGGTAGCGGCCAGGGTGGTGCTTACTTCTTGCAGGTCGGCCACCGGTTCGAGGGACGGCGGCGCAGCCAGATCAGCCACGGCGGCCTGTACAACTCGGCTGCCGGAAAGGCGATGCTGTACGGCCTTCCCCTGCTCCAAGCATGCCGCCAAGGCCTTGGTTTCCTGTAGGGTTGGCAGGGGAGTGAGCCGACCGAGCCTTCGGGAGGCCAGGCGGCTCTGCTGCAACCGGGCCGCGGTGTGGTGCAATTGCTGCTGCAGCCTCTCTAACTCCCTCACTGCCTCGAGGGAAGGGGGTGACTCTAGTTCGTGGAGCGCTGCGGCTCGGGCGGTCTGGCGCCGCTGCTGAGCCTGGGAGGCCTGGAGTTTCCCCAACATTGCGGCCAGAAGGGGGATGGCCTGCTGCGCTGCCTGAATGGCAAGATAATCCGATTCCGCAGTTTTGAGAACGGCTTTCACGTCGTCCAGGGGTTCGTAGCGGGCCAGCTCCTGTTCGGCCAGCTTCTTGCCCTGGAGGTGCTGCTTGTGCTCCCGCTTGATGAGGTCGGTGCGGGTTTTCAAGGCCTGGCGCATTTTTACCAGGTAGTCGGCTTCGGTGGAGGCGGCAAAGAAGGCGGCGGCCTGGGAACCGGTCTGATCTAAGAGAAATATGGGCTGCCGCTGATTGCCGATGTGGATATCGATGCTGCCGCTCTCCGTCTCCACCATCCCCAAGCGCAGGAGAGAACTGACATCCTCGGGAACGTCCCGCCCCAATTTATAATATTCTTCCCGGTGATACGGACTGCCGTCACCGTCGTTGTTGGGGGTGAGGATGGCATAGGCGGCGGTTTTTTCCGTGCGCCGCCATTCGATGATCTCCCCGGAATCCAGTTCCAGGGACACCACCGCCTGTTTGGCCCCATGGCGGATGACGTTCTTGGGGCTGGGGTTGTTTACCGCGGCGCGGATGGCCTCCACTACAGCGCTTTTGCCCACGTTGTTGGGGCCGGTAATTACCGTTACTCCGGGGGCCAGCTCAATGCGGGTGTCCTGGTGGGCCATGTAGTTTTGGATGTGGATAGTTCTGATCATGGGATTATTGTCGCTGGCCTGATTCCCTGCACTGATTCAGTCTGATACGATATTGCTTAGCTCTACGGCCCGGTAATGCCTCCAAACAGATACCGGCAGGGCGCCTTGCCTCACCCAGGCTTTCCGGGCCATAAAGCCGGAATAACTTGCGTAAAAATGATTTAATCACCCCTTTCCATATCATGGTAATGACGATAATTCAAGTATGGCCGTTTGGCAGTGGGCGGTGAATTGCGAGGTTTCTGAGTCATCCTTCCCCTCTACCTACAGTCTCCTTAATGCTTGTTTGAGCCCATAAATGGAAAGTAATACTTCAGCTATCTGAGATAATAGATCAGGAACATGGTTGGCGGTGCCCACCCTACAGCACCGCAGCATCGACAGACCCGTCTGTAGTCTGTAGGGGCGAATCTTGTATTCGCCCCAAACAACTGAAGTGTTGCAATGGAAAAAATGAATATTAAAAATACTTGATGGAACAGCTAAAATAAGTATAATATATCTTAATTAATTATCAATTTTGATGGAATCCTGAAAAGCCATTTTCATCCTTGATGCCTCAATCTGACCTTTTCGACCAGACTTTCAGCAGATTACTAAAAGTATTGTTCTTTCTCGCCTTGCTTAAAAACTAATTTCAAGCTCATTGTCAATAATTCTCGCTATTCTTTTTTTGGGTTTCAGGCCAGCTAATCGAAACCTTGAACAGGTGCGGTTGGTGAAAACCTTCAGCAAAATTGCCCAACCAGATCCACAAGCCCTGGCCGACGCCATTATCTATGGCCTATTAAATAAAAATTGAAAAGTCTAAAAAGAGGAGTGACAGACACTATCGTTTCCGATACAATAGCCTCTGTCATTATTTACTTGGGTAATACAGCATAAGATAATAGTGTCTATTCTCAATATATAAATGTTTAGCGGTCGCCTCAATGAGGGAAATCTTATGCAAGGGAATTATGGAGAATACATATGATTGTGAGCTAAGACGTAATGTATTTCCCAGACAGGGAACCGGGTCATCGGATTCCAAATGGGTAGCGACCGGTTAGAATTCTCAATGTCGACCGAAAAGAGAGAGTTTTCTATGGCAAAGCACCCGGAAAAACTCCATGTAGGCTATGGCACGGCCGCAGGTAACAACAGCCTGAGGGTGGGGAGGGAGGCCGCGCAAGAAGCGCTGCATGCCATCCCAGGGTCTTTTCCTACCGCGGTGTTAGTCTTTGCCTCAGTAAAATATAACCTGGTAGAGGTGCTCCATGGAATCCATGAGGTAATTACGAATGCGCCGGTCTTGGGCGCCACCACCGCCGGGGAGATTTGCAACGCACCCCAGAAAGAGAGTGTGGTGGTTATTGTCCTCGCTTCCCCCTATCTGCGGGTTCGGGTTGGGGTAGGGCAGGGAGTTTCCCGGGATTGGCGGCAGGCGGTGAATGAATCGGTGAGTGCGCCGGATCTGGCACCTCTCTTCTCTCCGGCGGACAGCCGGATCTGGCAGGAACTGACCCTGCAGGGCAAATCCGTCTTTGCGCTGTTATTCTCTCCAGGCAACACCAAAACGGCTGATTCGCGCAGTTTCGAGATCTTAGAAGAGTTGAAGCGGCTTTCCTTAGGCAGAATACGCATTGTTGGCGGTTCCGCAGCCGATGATTGGCGGCTGGAGACCAATTACGTCCTGTGGGGCAAACGAGCCTATCCTGATAGTATGCTGCTGGCGGTTTTTGAAACCCAGTTGCGCTTCGGTATTGCCATGGCCCACGGTTTTCACCCTACTTCCCGGAGAGCTACGGTAACCCGCTGCGGCAATCATCAGGTGCTGGAGTTGGACGGGCAGCCGGCAGCCGAGATTTACAGCCGACTCCAGGGCACTTCTTCTGAAGCTTTGGCAGGTAAACACCTGAAGCTAACTACCGGACAGCCGCTAGGAACCCCCATGGGCTGGGGAGAATACAGCATCAACATGGCCAGTTTTTTTACGGCCGCCGGGGGAGTGAGGTTGGCCCAGCCGGTGGCCGAAGGCACCACTTTGACCATAATGGAGGCAAATCAAGAGGAGCTTATTGCCGCGGGGGGAGAGGCGGCCCGCAAAGCCCTGCTGCGCCACACCATCACTGATCCGGGCCTAGTCCTGGTTTTTGTCTGCGCTCTCCGGTCTCCTCTTCTCGGCGACCGGAATCGGGAAGTGATCGACACCATCAAGGATTTGGTGAAACCGGCGCCGGTGGTGGGGTTTTACAGCTTTGGGGAACAGGGGCTGGCCGATAATGGGACCAACCAGCACAATAATTATGTGATTTCGATGTTGGTGCTGAGTCGGCAGTTATCCTACGGCGCCCAGGTGTCTCTGGAGAATGAGCGCCTGCGCGGCGATCTGCTGACGACGCGGGATCAATTGCAGCGTCTGCTCTCCTGCAGTCCGGCGGTAATCTATTCTTGTAAGCCTTCGGGAAATTACGACACTACCTATATTAGTGAAAATGTTACTAAACAATTGGGCTACGAACCTCGTGAAATTACAGAAAATCCTAAGTTCTTTGGTCTCCATATTCATCCAGATGACTGCCCCCGTATTTTCGCAATGGCAAATGGTTTACCGGAGAAGGGATTCCTTTCCGTCGAATATCGCTTTCGGCATAAAAACGGCAGTTGGCGGTGGATACGCGATGATTTGACCTTGATCCGGGACGCCCAGGGCCAACCGCTGGAGATCATCGGTTACATGCTTGACGTCACCGAACGGCGGGAAGCTCAGGAGTTGCTTAAGGATAATGAACAATTCCTGCAGGATATTTTTGATAGTATCCCTGATGTCTTGGACATCCTCGCCTTGGATCTGACCATCATCCGGACGAACCAAGCCGGACGGAGATTTAATAAACAACCGTCGCTGGGAAGGAAATGTTATGAAGTTTACCATAGCCGGGAGGTCCCATGTGAACTATGCCCTGTGCAACAGACTATCCGGACGGGCAAGGCCAGCCGGGGAACAGTCGCTATACATGTAGCCGGGGCTGGCGACCGGTTTTTAGAGATTCGTTCTTTTCCAATGATGAATCGCACTTCCGGCCAACTAGCGGCGGTTATTGCACATGTGCGAGACGTCACCGAATATAGGAGGGCCCAGGATGAACGGTTGCAGTGTAGCAAGCTCGAGTCCCTGGCCACCTTGGCGGGGGGCATTGCCCATGACTTCAATAATATCTTAACCGCCATATTGGGCAATATCGGTCTGGTCTTGCTGCAGGAAGTAATCAAAAGCGAGGTCCAGGACCGGCTTATGCAGGCCCAGCAGGCCTGTTTTCAAGCGCAAACCCTGGCCAGGCAACTGCTCACTTTTGCCAAAGGCGGGGCGCCCATCAAAAGGATTGTTTGCCTGGCAAAGTTGCTCAAAGAATCGGTCACTTTGACCTTATCCGGCTCCAATACTCTTTGTGACCTCTCCATCCCGGCAGAGCTTTGGGCGGTGGAGGCCGATGCCGGACAGCTCGGTCAGGCCTTTAGCAATCTACTGATGAATGCCGATCAGGCGATGCCGGAAGGCGGAGTTGTCAAGGTTGCGGCGGAAAACTTGATCGTTCAGGCAAAATCGGCGTTAGCCCTGCCGGGAGGGAAATACGTGAAATTAACCTTCACCGACCAGGGAATTGGCATCTCTCCCAAGTACCTGAATAAGATATTCGATCCCTATTTTTCCACCAGGCATAAGGGCAGTGGCCTGGGCCTCACTACCGCTTATGCCATTATCAAAAACCATGCGGGAATTATTCAGGTAGATTCACAGGTGGGGATTGGCACCACGTTTACTGTCTATCTCCCGGCCACAGAGAAAGAAACCGTTCAGGATGAACCGAGGTCGGTGGAGTCAATCAGGGGGCAAGGAAAGATTCTGGTCATGGATGATGAGAAGATGGTTCGAGATGTTTTAGGCCGGATGCTGATGCAGTTGGGGTATACCGTGGAGCTTGTCTGCGAGGGCTCTCAAGTTCTCGAAAGATTTGTCCAGGCTAAGAAGTCAGGAAGTCCTTTTGATGCGGTAATTCTGGACCTGACAATTCCCGGAGGCCTGGGGGGCAAAAGTACAATCCGGGAGCTGCTTAAGATAGACCCACAGGTGAAAGCGATCGTTTCTAGCGGGTATTACGATGATCCGGTAATGGCCAATTACCAAGACTATGGTTTCTGTGAAGTCATCGCCAAACCTTATAGAATTACCGAACTTGGCGAAATTGTTCGAAGAGTTATTACAGACAGCGGGAAATTAAGATCGGGCTAGGAGCTCGATACCAAGAGAATAAGTGAACCATGCTATCTTTTTGAGCTGACTACTTTCCCGGAAGAATTATTTTATTGATTTTTTCGACCGGCTGACCGTATAAAAGAGCTAACAGTATTTGAATACATTTGCCGAGGGTCAACCATGGTCAGGAACCGATACAGTCGAAAAAAATCTGTCTGTTTTTACGGCTTCTTGCTCTTCTTTGTCTGCCTGGTTACCTGCGAGCCGGCCATCGGTTACGGCTTCGAGCTCGCCGCGGCAAGCGTGGTGGACAGTTCAACCCCGGAGATCGGTCTCCTGGCTCAACGGCAATCTGAGGAAGACTGGGAAGACCGGGATGATTATTCCCGCCGTGCTTCGAGCCGCCGGCGGGGTTCCTCGAGATCATCAGACCTGGCAGTCATGGATGACTACAATCAGGGCGTGGATTATTTTCATACCAAGCAGTACGACTTAGCCGTTGCTACCTTCAGTAGAATCATCGCCAATCATCCCGATCATGTGGAATCCTACTATAATCGTGGTTTAATCTACACTCTGCTGGGAAAAGAGGAATTGGCCATTGCCGATTTCGGTACGGTTCTGCGGTTGGACCCGGTCCGCCCCGCCGCTTATTACAATCGTGGCATGGCTCACAGTCGCCGAGGTCGTTATGACCAGGCTATCGCCGATTATAATCGTGCCCTGGAACTGAATCCCGGTGACGCCCAGGTCTACCATTTGCGGGGTATTGCCTATTCAAAATTAGGGCGCTCTGATCTGGCGAAGGAAGACTTTCAGAAGGCCCGGGGGCTGCAGATACCCGTGACCCTAGAGAGTGTGCCGCCTGCATTAACTGATGAAGCTCGCCCTTCCCGGGAAGTGCGGGAATCAGCCCCGCCCGAGCAATTCATTACTGTCCGTTCCTCCCTGGATCGCAGCATCAAACCGATTTATAACCAGGGTGTGGACCACTTCTTCAATAAACAATATGACCTGGCGGTGAGCGAATTCAGCCAGGTCATTAATGCCCATCCAAACTTCCCGGAAGCCTACTTTAATCGGGGGATGATTTATGCCCTCAAAGGTCAGGACGAACTCGCCATTGCCGATTTTAATGCGGTTTTGAGGATCGATCCCAACCGAGGGGATGCCTATGTCAACCGCGGTATGGCGCAAGTGAGGCGAGGCCGACTGGAAAAGGCGCTGGCCGATTTTAACCGGGCATTGCAATTTAATCCTTCCGACGCCCAGATTTATCGGGCCCGCGGTAATGTGTATGACATGCTGCATAAGACGCAACAGGCCAGGGAGGATTTTCAGAAGGCCAAAGAACTGTCTGGCCGAGTTGCTTATTCACCCCCGTCCGCCCAGGATACCGCCATCCCTGTGCCGCCGAGTACCCGGCCGGTTGTCGCTCCCTCCGCCGGGCCCGTCGCTCCTCCGGAGAGCGCTGCTGATCAGGCCGCCTGGGACAAAATCCAAAATGCCCTAAAAATCAATCCTAAAAATGCCGATGCTTATTACCAGCGCGGCGGCCTGCAGTTAAAGCGGGGTAAGATCGACGATGCGATTGCTGATTTTAGCAGGTCGCTGGAACTCAGACCGAAATTTGTCAAGGCCTATGTTGATCGGGGGACGGCTTGGGCCAAGAAAGGTCAATTCGACCAGGCCCTGGTAGATCTGAACCGGGCTTTGGATTTAGATCCCGACTCAGTGGAAAGTCTGAATAACCGGGGTGGCATCTATGCCCGTCAAAGCATGTATGACCGAGCCTTGTCTGATCTGAACCGGGCCTTGGATTTGAATCCCAATTATGCCAAGGCCTATTATAATCGGGCCCAGGTATACTATTTTACCGGTCATCTGCAGCAAGCCGTCGCTGACTTGGAAAAAGCCGTCTCCCTTGATCCCAAGGATGCGGATGCTTATTATAATCGCGGCCTCATCTATGATAAGAGGAAACAATACGATCTGGCCATCGCCGATTTCAATCAGGCCCTGGCTTTGAATCCGAGGCTGGCTCAGGCATATTATGATCGTGCGGTGGCTTTGGAAAAAACCGGCCGTCGCCAGGAAGCTCTAGACTCCTACGAAGCCTTTCTCAGATGCGCCCCACCGGAACTTTCCGGGCAGATTGAAAAGGCGCAAAACCGGCTGAATCGTTAATGAAACCTCCCGACCTGAAAGACTATAAGATTATCGATTCCCGGCCCGGTGGGATGGGGGTGGTCTATATTGCCGAAGATCTGGCCCTCGGTCGGCTGGTTGCCCTCAAGTTTTTACATTCCTACCTGATCCAAGACCGGCAATTATTGGAGCGGTTCCGTTACGAGGCCAGAAACCAGGCCAGATTAAATCATCCTCACATCACTATGGTCTATTCCTTCCAGCAGACTGCCGAACAGGCCTTCATTGTCATGGAATATTTGGACGGCGAAACCCTGGAGGCCTTGCTTAAACGTCGCAAACGCCTTACCGCCCAGGAAGCTCTGACGATCTTCCGTCCGGTGTGCCAGGCCATACATTATGCTCACAGTAAGGGAGTCGTGCATCGGGACCTCAAGCCGTCGAATATCGGCATTACTACTGATGGTCTTGTCAAGGTCATGGATTTTGGTATTGCCCTCAACCTGAAGGAAAGCCATCGCTTGACCAGGACCGGGCATACCCCCGGAACCCCGCTTTACATGGCGCCGGAGCAGATATTGTGCCAACCCTCGGACCACCGGGTGGATATCTATGCCCTGGGTGTCACCCTGTACGAGACCTTGAGTGGACAACCGCCCTTCCAGGGTTCGGATTATGAAATCATCGTCTCGCATATCAATCAGCCCCCCGCCTCTCTCTTGAGACTTGGCCACGCCGACATTACTCCGGCCCTGGAGAACGTCGTCTTTAAGGCTATGGCCAAGTCCGCCGATGACCGTTTCGCTTCCATCCAAGATTTTTTCCAGGCCCTGGAAACTTCCCTGAAAAACCGTTCTTCCGGAGATATTCCGGCTGCGGGGTTCAGCGAGAAGGCCACCAAGGTAGCGCCCTGGCTCACCAAAACGGCACCACTGTCCTCCCCGACTTCCTCCCTGCTAACATTCGTGCGGAAATATCATCTGCCGTATGTTGTGCTGCTTCTAATAGCTATTATAGCCTCTCCCATCATCTATAACGCCTTGACCAGGGGACCAGACCACGATGGGGCGGTACCTCCGCAGCTTATAGCAAAACTTCCGTCTCCAGCCGAGTCACTTGCACCATCCGGGAAAAATATTTCCCCACCATCCTCTGAGCCAGGAACTTCCTCACGGGGTGGGTTGGGAAAGTCTGTGAATGGTCCGGGTGGACCTCATCCAAAATCCCCGAATCAGAAGCAGTTGGCGGTCTCTAACAAACCCGTGGCGCCCACCTCAGATAGCCCGGCTGACCTTCCTCCACCTCCTGCGCCCGAAACGAAACCGCCTAAACCTTCAGATCCACCGCCAACCCTGGCAGCCAAGCCAACGCCTCCGCCGGGCCTGACCTCAACCGAAACAAAAAAGGATACTCTGACAGAGCCTCAGCTTCTCAGCCCTAATGCTCCGACCACGGCTTCCCGCCCAGTTCTCCGGGTTTCTACTCCCGCTCCGGTGGTTCCCGAGACAAACCAGCCAATCACGGCGCCAGCGACACCTCCGGTTAATCAAGAAAACAAAAAACTGGTCTTGTCCCAAGCCATAAAAACCAAACTTCGGGACAGCGGTTTCCCTAATATCGAGGTTTTGCTTCAGAAAGATAGAATCAAGGTTGCCGGTAAGGTAAAAAACCCCGAGGATCGTACCAGAATAATCCGTCTGGTCAACGGCATGAATCTCGAAGTGCCGATGATTTTCGACGACTTAACGGTGATTAAGAAGAAACCCCCGAAAAAAACAAAGAAAAGAACCCGGTCGCGGGAAGACGACTATGAGCGGACGCCCGTAGTGGAGGAACCTAGAACTCCCTTGCCACCGAAATTTTCCGGCGACTGATCAATTTCTTAATTGGCAGTCGGGCAAGATTCCAAGGATAAACATTGAGTTATACTGTCGGAGGCAGAGCCTTCGGTAACCTCACCGAAGATTTATGGCTGAGTTGTCCCGGACCTGGCAGTATTAAGGGTTGCAGCTGCTTACTGCCGAGTTAATGATCATGCTGTGCAGGGAGGATTTACTGTGGTAATATGGCGGGTTTTGGCATTCTTGCTAGTATTTCTCTGTTGGGCCCAAATGGCCACGCCTGCGGAATTAGGTGCACTCCACGTTTTGGATATTCAATCCAAACCGAACCACGCAGTGGAGATGATCCTGTCGGTGTTGGATAAAACCGGCCGGCCCATTAAAAATCTGACACCGGAAAATTTCTCTCTCAGTGTCGAGGGTCAGCCCATCAAAGACTTCTCTCTGGAACCTATCTCCAGTGCCAAGAGCCCCTTAAGCGTGGTTCTGGCCATCGATGTCAGCGGCAGCATGAAGGGCGAACCCATGGCCGAAGCCAGGAAGGCCGCAGCCATCTTTCTCGATGAACTGGAAAAAGATGATCACGTCGCCTTAATCACGTTTGGCCAGGGGGTCTATCACCTGTCAGATTTCGCCGCCAAGAAGCACGAGGTGCGGGAGCAACTACAGCATCTCGAGGCCAAAGAGCAATGGACCTGGCTCTATCAGGCTACCCTGGAGGCCATGGAAAGAGCCGTTCAGGCACCAACTACCAGGGCAGCGGTGATATTGCTCACCGACGGCAAGGACGAAGGCAGCCCCGTGTCCGAAGAAGCCGTCTTGGATCGTATCAAAGGTGCCCAGGTTCCTATATACGCTATGGGGTTTGGTTCTAAGGCCCAGGTTGATTACTTGCAAAAAGTTGCCTCTGCCAGTCAGGGTGCTTTCCTCTCTACTCCTCAGGCCGCAGATTTAACTAACCTGTATCAGACGGTTTTAGACTACCTGAAAAATCAATATATCTTACGCTTCACCTACGAAAACCCGGTGGGAGTATATACTTCCCAGCTCAAATTATCCGTTGCCGGGCAGGAATTGAGCACCCAGCGTCGGTTCCTGTATGTGGCCGCCGAACCGCAGCCCCAGCCGCCTCCGGCCCCTATTATTATCCCCCAGGTCCCGCCGCTCCCGGCACTAGAACCTTCGCCTCGGGCAACCGCTCCGACTCCCTTACCTGAACCGGTCCAGCTACCTCAGCCGCCACCGGAATGGTGGCAAGAGCCCTTATGGCAGGGCTTAGTGGCCGGGGTTGCCCTGTTGGGTCTGGGGCTTCTTATCTGGTTCCTGGTGCGGCGCTGGAAAGTAACCTCTAAACTTCCCGAACCGGTACGCGTTTTGCTTAAAGGCAAGGCGCACTCGGTGATGGCAACCTCCCCAGGGAGTGGATCCAGTACCTCCACCCGGGTCCTCTTCTCCCCCGGTGAAGTGGGCCTGCGTCTGAACATCCCGCCGGTGCCGATATTCTTTGCGCTGCTCGATTCCTCAAAGAATCTCCACTATCAGGAAATCATCCTGACGCGTTACGACGACGAAAACCCGGCTCTTTATGATAACGCCCGAATCTACCTGCTTTTCTCTGATAATACGGTCTCCCGGCCCAACCCGCAGCGCGCCGGTCATGCCCGCATCTTCCTTGATGCCGAAACGCAGATGTACCATCTAGAGGATTTGGGTAGCTTTAGTGGCACAAAGTTAAACGACAAACCCATATCCGAAGCAGCCCCTCTGGAAGATCAGGATGCCATTACCCTGGGCGGCGTCAGCCTGGCCTTTTATGATCGCCGACCCTTAACCGGAACTCGTTATTAAGGAGCGATCACATGGGCAAAGACCATACGGGCCCTGATCTCCTCAAGAAGCTGGCAGAATTGAGGCAGCGGAAACAAAAAGCGCCAGCTTCGCCCCTGAGTGGGCTAGATGATATTTCAATCCAGCCCGCAGAGGTCCCATCCTCGCCGCACCCGCAGGTGGGCATCGAGTCTTCCGGCCAGGTTGACGGTCAGAAACGGCTTGAAGAATTTATTGAAAGTCTGCCGGAAACGGCAACACCCCTTCCACCTGCCTCCGGTGCATCCCTCTCTACAGAAAGCCCGCCTAGCGCCTTGTCGCCCGAGGCTGACCGGGGAGGCTTACCTGAGATAAACGAAACTAGTGACCGCGAACTTCCTCCCCATATTATTGCCCACCTGGTCCTGTTGGATATTGGTAGTCCTGCGAAGGGAGGGCGGGAACTGCCCCGATATTTTACTCTCAAGGAACAACGGAGTCTTCTGGGGCGGCACCGACAGGCCCATGTGCATCTCTTTGATGCAGCCACCATAAACCCTAAGCACGCCCGGATTGTTTTTCAGCCTCTAACCGATGACCTCGGTTTTATCATCCAACCTATCGGCGAGAGCGTGGTTCGGGTTGGTGGCCGGCAGATTGATTCCCAGGGGGTTTTACTCAAAAACGGCGACAGCATCAATCTGGGAAGCGCTAGACTCCTCTTTTTTTACAAAGATATCTTGAAAAACGGCTTATGAAACTAGGTTACAGCTCGCATCCGGGAAAGATTCGGCCCCATAACGAAGATTTCCTCCTGATTGACCAGCTCTTGGGACTTTACCTGGTTGCTGACGGCGTTGGCGGCGCCCAAGGGGGCGAGGTAGCCAGCCAGTTGGCCGCAGAGAGTATTCAACAAACCATTCAGAATGGACTCAGAGAATCCCCTGAACCTGATTTTTCGGTTCTTTTACAGCAGGCCTTTGCTGACGCCCATGCTGCAGTGCTCTCCCGGGCCGAAGCAGACCAATCGCTGACCGGCATGGCCACCACCGCGGTAGTAGGTCTCCTGACTCCGCCAAAACTCCACATTGCTCACATCGGAGATAGCCGCGCCTATCTTATTAACAGCCGGGGTATCATGCCATTAACCGAAGACCATTCCTATGTCAGTCAGATGGTGAAATCCGGTCTGCTGTCTCCCCGAGAGGCCCAATCTCACAGCCTGCGCCACATTATTACCCAATGTTTAGGTTGTCCGGAGTATCAAGGTCCCGACATTAAAAACATTGATCTGATTCCCGGAGATATAGTCCTCCTGTGTTCTGACGGTCTTACCGATATGGTTCCTGAAAAGAAAATCAACAAAGTCGTGCGCCGCAGATCGGACTATCTCCAGGAGGCGGCTGATAAGTTGGTTACCCTGGCCAACAAGAATGGTGGCAGGGATAACATCTCAGTTATTCTGCTGGTCCCGGACTATTAGCCGGTGGTGCCAAAATCCTGAGCTTGAGGTGGCAACGTGAAATCGAGTCTGAAAAAGATCGTCATCGAGTCAAATGCCTTCGTTTTTCTTGCTGCTCTCTTCTTAACCGGCCTGTTCTATCTGACCATCTCTTTTTTCAGTTCCGATTCCTTCCTGCGCAGCTTCTTTTTCCGCTGCTGGTATGTCCAGGCGCTCACCACCTGGTTATTTTTCACCGCCTTGCTTTTTGTCGTCAGCAAGTCTGTCGACCTCAAGAAAGAAAGCCGAATTTTGGATACCAAGGTCTCCATCGATCAACTTCAGGAACAGATCACGCCGGAATCGGCGCAAGAACTGCTCGAGGCCATTCAGGGTTTGGCGATTACCTACGACAATCCCATCAGTTTCCGCCGCTTGGGCGAATTGTTGTGGGGCTATACCTACGGGGAGGAGGTGGTGCGTCTCAATCAGGAGTTATCACGCCGGGATCTGGAGCAGATTGAAGGCGGCCATCTCATCCTGAACGCCTTGAAACAACTCATTCCGGTCTTAGGTTTTCTGGGGACGGTGGTAGGGCTCTCCCTGGGCATGGCCAAATTCCCCGAGCTTTCTGAAACTGCCGGTAATATCGAAGCCCTCCGCACCCTTTTAAAAGACCTGGCTGCCTCCCTGAGCGTCTCCTTTGATACCACTCTTCTGGCTTTGGGATACACCATTATCGTGGTGATGTTGTCTTCCCTCTTGCGCCGGAAAGAAGAGCTGTTTGTCGATCGGGTGGATGAAAAAGCCCGCGTCCTGATCTCCCGCCTCTCCCACGCCAATCCTGATGTTACGGCCCAACCCAGACTATTAGAGGCCTTCCTGCGCGATCTGTTGCAGAAATTCCTGCACCAACTTGATCAGGCCTTTAAACAGACGGTGCAAAAACTGGAACCGGGATTTACCGAACTCATTCACCACATGGAGGGATTGCAAAAAAGCCTGAACAATCCGCCCCGTTACGAGATCGTCGTCCAACCCTTGGAAGGGAACCGGCGTGAAAGACAATGATAATGTTGAGGTACTGCTGCTCCTGGTCTGCCTGGTGGGTGTGGTGGCCTTTCTGGCCTTTTCCCTGGCCACCTTAAACCTGGGGGCTGCCATTGAAGAACGCAATGAAGAGCTGCCCGACGTTGAGTCTCTCATTCAGCAGCGCCAGGGTCTGGCCGTCACGAAAGAGCAGCTTCAAAACCAGGGGAAGGCCCTGCAAGCCAAGGTTGACTACCTCAGGGGTAAGATCAGCGCTGAAGAAAAGAAGATCGCCAGCCTGCAGAAAGAACTTCCAGATCATACCCTGGCTGAGGATATTGCCCGGCTTAGGAAGGAATTGGCCGACCTGGAACAGAGAAAAGTACAACTGGCCCAAGACAGAAAAGATCTAAATGTCTTTCGCTGGCGCGATTTTAAAGGCGCTACCACTCTCACCAACCCGTTGTTTTTAGACTGCCAGTCCAGCGCCGCCATTATCTATCCGGGGAAGAAAGCGCTCCGCCTGTCCGATCTGAATAAAAAAGAGGCCTTAAAAGATACAATCGGCGGTCATGACGGCATCGTCCTGCTAGTCCGCCCCGACGGCTTTAAAACCTTTGCGGCCGCTTTCGAGAAGGCTAAAAAAACCGGTCTAACCCTGGCCTATGAGCCTGTAAACGCGGAGTGGCAACTGGAATTAGCCTACTAAGGGACAATCATGCGAAGGCAGCAGTTTTCTTTCATGGAAATGTTTCAGGACCCGATTTTTACCATCATCGGCATCATCCTCCTGGCCACCACCCCCATGATTATTCCCGGCGAGCCCAGATTTATTGATCCCAGGTTGCCGATCCTTCTCAACGAAATTGACTTCCTCAATCAGGACCTTAAGGCTGAGCAGGATGCGAACCACCAATTGACTGAGGATCTCGGAAAACAGCAGGACAGATTCCAGCAGACGGAAATTCAGGCCAAACAATGGGAAGACCGGGCCCAAGACCTCCACCAGCAGACCAGGCTTCTCCGCGAGAATCGTGACCGGCTGCAAAAGGAAGTGGCCGCCAAAACCAGAAAAGTCACCGCCCTAGAACAGGAAATGCAGCGCTTGGGCAACAGGGGCCAAACCAAAGGGAGCTTCCACGTTGTCACCGAGTCTTCCCGAGATGATTTTTACTTTCAGGTCATTAATAAGAAACTCTATCCCGTCAACAAGGACTTTTATAATTCCAAGGATATGTTTGCTACTGTGACGGGCGGTAATATCGTCCCGGTCACGGTCAAAACGAGAAAACCGAAAATCGCCGGCGTGACCCTCGAAGACCTGCCGAAGCCTGAAGGCGCCTTCCTGAAGACTTTGAAATCCTTAAATAAAAGCAATGACCGGGCCATCTTCCTGGTTCACAAAAATTCTTTTGCCCTCTTTCGCCAGGCTCGCGACCTGGCCTTCCAACAAGGCTATGAAGTGGGCTGGTGGCCCTCTATGAGAGATGAAATCGTCATCGGCAGCATCAGCCGGGATGAACGCATCGGCGGCACCCCGGCGCCGGGGAACTGATTGGCATCTCTGCGGATAGTGTTTTAATACGCTGATAGTGCTCGATCAAAGGAGGAGACAATGAACTGCATGGGATTTAGAATTGGGTGGTTAAAAGAGTTCGACAGATTTCTCTGCCATGGCTTGCTCGCCTGCCTCCTGTTGGCAGCCCTGTTCAGTCTCGCTTCATCTACCCTGGCCCAAACTGACCAGGAAGTCACCCCGGCCCTGGAACAGGCCCTGCTGGCAGAAAATTGGCCCCAAGTTTGGGAACTTCTCAAGGACGTCAGCCCGCAAACCCCCTCTCCCGTACTACGTCTCCTTAAAGGGCATGCAGGCCTGGCTATAAATAAAAACAATGAGTCCCTATGCCTATTCTTGAGCGCGTCCTCTCCCCAAGACCGGGAGACCTGGCGATTATTTTCTGACATGCTTGCTCAAAAGTATCCCACCAAAGCAATTACCCAATACCTGCAAGGAGATGCCTTGGCTCGCAATAACCAGCGGGAGCTGGCCATGGCGGCGTTTGATAAAGCCTTATTCCTGTCACCTGAGAACAAGCATGTCCTGACCCTGAATGCGAGGGGCGTAACCCAAGCAATGAATGAAAATTGGTTGCAAGCCATCAATGATTTAGAAACCGCAGTTGCAATATGGAAGAATTTTGCCGAGGGCTACACTAACCGCGGGACCATCAATATTCGCAAAAAGGCGGGGGCCGAAGGGGCTCTCCGTTGGTTTGGCCTTGCACTGCAGAATTCTCCGGACTATTGCCTAGCCTTTGTAGGACAGGGGTGTGCCCAGGTGGCTTTAGGGAAGTTGGAGGATTCGAAGAAGATTTTCCAGACGGCGAAGGAAAAAGCTGGTTGCGGCTTAGGCATCGTGGATGGCAATATCGGCCGCATCACGGCTTACTTGGGGGGATGGGAAGAAAAGAAACTCATACGTATGGCCAAAGGGGAATTCGGTACCGAATTATCCAAACGCTTTAAAGAATTTACTCAGAATCCTAATCAGATAACAGCCAACAACTTTCATTCTGCTCTCAAAGTAGCCGAGAAAACTGATATTAACATGTACAATAAAGCTATAACAGAATTAAAAACCTATAGTAATATTACGCCCGGGGCCAAAGATAAGCTGGCACCATACATCAATAATGGATTAAAAACGAATGTCCCGGGTGGCTGGGGGGAATTCGCTGCAGCAACTATCCCCCAAGATTTCAAGTTTGAATTGAGCAATAAGGCAGGGGTCAATCTCGGACCCATCGGTGTTGAAACTGGCAAGGGAATAGGCGCGGGCGTTGGGGGGCTAGGCACCCAGGTCCATCAGCTCAAGACCACAAATCAGAATTTCAACACTTGGAAAGATATGAGCACAGCTCTTGGTGGCGCTAAAGTGGATATCGGTGGTGGTCAGAGAATCGACATTCAGGGGAATACTTATGGTGGTGTCACCGCCAACCTAAGTGCCGCGCACCTGGATGAAGGCGATTGGCCCTTCGAAGTGCCCTTCGCCTTAAGTTATGAATAAAAGATCCTGACAGGCGCCAAATAAGAGAAGCCTAATAAAGAGATGTCAGTGCTCTTATGGGGAAGTAACAATCATACCAACTAGTTAGAGTGACTGGATTCCTTAAAGGGACTTGCTCTATGAGAACGATGAGGTTTTTGTTCGGTTGCAAAGTTTTCCTTTTGCTGCTCATCTTTTCCCTTCATCATGCCCATGCAGGCCCTTTTGTAGCCTATTCCTTAAAAGAGGCAGAGAGTCTCGTCAAAAAAACCGGTAGAGCGAATACCGATGTCATCGAGCTTGGGGGTATTACCAACCTCGTGGGTATGATCTATGATGAGAAGAGCAATGATTTGATCCTGGTCGGTCAGGTTAATAAGGGAGGCCATAAAGCCAATCTCGATGATTTTGTGGTAGCCTTGCGAGCCCGCTGTCTGGATCAGGTGTGGCCCTCCGTAAGCATTGATAAAACCCCCGACACGCTGAAAACCGCCAAGCAAAAAGTAAGGTTTGAAGGTAAGTTGGCCAATACAAAGTTTGGCAAGGAACTCCTGGAAGCCGACCTAGTCTTAAAAAAATTGGGGCTGGGGCTTATTTCCAGCGATATCTGGGGAGCAAAGTCATATTTCGATATGTCTGTGGACGATGCCCGTCAGCGAGGAGTTGACGAGAATGTCTCCACCCGCTTCTGGTTCCACCCCCTGAATTCCTCTCTGGCCAAAAGAGAGGGGGTATTTGTCATTAAAGATATCCTGATCGGTGTTGTCCCTCAAGTGATGAGCGCTTCTGTCAATGGGAAAAAAGTTGAAGATATCACCGGGTTTCATGACGCCGTCGGTGAACGTTTCGCCGATTTGCTAACCCAAAACTTCCAGGATATCGCTGCCTCACACCCTGAGGTAGGGAAATTGAAGGTCCTTTTTGATCTTGTAGGTTTGGCAGAGGGGGTTCGCTCCCTTGCCCAAAAACCTGATGTAAGCTTCTGGCTTTCGCAATATTCCCCAGACGCGGTTATAACCCCGGAAGACTATGACCTCCTGAAACGGGAAGAGAAGGTGAATTTTGGGAAGCAATCCGTGGTTATGGAAATCGACGGTGGTATTGAAATCAAGGCCTTAATCTCAACCCTCAAAGACGGTGACATCACTGCTCTGAAGGAACTGGTAATACGTTCCAAACCACAAGAGCCTGTCCTATCCTGGAAAGTCCCTTTGGAAGGATGGCAAATGCCCGGATATTCTCAACAGGGAAATATTGGAGTCCCTGATCCACCACATAATATTGGTTGTTCCTTAAACCGCAAATTTTCGATGTCTGACAAGGCCATCTCTGACCTCCCCATTTCTCCCTCCTCCCTCAGCGGTCCCATTCCCAAAGTAGATTTCCATCCTAATCTACCCCCGCAGAATTTTTCCCATAACGTCGGCGGCGTCATGCTGCGCGGAGCGGCGAAGGTTCAGGGTGCTGGCGATGCTAGGGTTAACCTGTCTCAAGGCAACTTCTCCCTCGTCGTGGACGGTGCCAACGCCCAACTTGCCCCTGAGGCCTTCCGTAAATTTATCACTGCCCTTTGGTCGGTCTACTTTACCAATCAGGACCCTGGCATTTCTATCGATCCCATAGCCCCAGGGGAAGAAAAACAACTGGTGCGCTACATCGGTAACGTCATCAACAACGACCTGGGCCGGGTGATGCGGGAAGCCGATTACACCATGAAAAAGTGGGCTGTCGGCACCGAAAAACCCAACCTGCCCAACTTCAAGGATGTGGACGCCCTCACTGCCAGTCACGGCCTGCGTTATCTCGGAGCCAGCCGCCGGTTCTGGTTCGTCCCGGAAGAGATGAAATTCACCCAAGGAGACGGTCTGCTCCTCTTCGCCGATGGCCGCATGACCCTGAAGACCGAATATCGCTTTCAGGATAAGAGCGCCAAAGCCGAACCCGCCGATGAGGCTTTTGCCAAATTCTTCACCGAGCAATACCAACAGATTGCTGCCGCCTACCCGGTCTACCAGGAGCTGTTTGAGTATGCCAAGATGGTGAGTCTGGCCAAGTACTTAAAGGAACAGGGCGTTCCGCTCTTCTGGTTTCTCATGGCCAATAAAGATCTGGTTATGACGGAAGATTCGCCCGGTACTGTCGATGCCCTGGTCAAAGGCTCCCAACATTTTGCAGGGCTCTATCTGGAAGGCGGTGTCGATCTTAAATCCCAGGGAAATTATGTCTACGATCCCCAAGCAGTCCAGGCTATTCAGCGGGCAGTAGCGACACAGACTTCAGGGGGTGGCGAAACTACGATTTCCACCCGGTCCTCCCTTACCGGGACCGACTTCCCGGCCCAACCGGTTTCTTTTGCCGTGGATAAGAAATCCTATACCTCGGTTCCCCAGCATTCCCTTACCAGCGGCCGTGATTGCCGGGGTTTCCGCTATCAGACCGATCTCGCCTTCCGCCAGGGCAATCAGCCGGGTTTAGAACTGGTCCGATACTTCAATCCGCAAAAGCAGGACTCCGGAGAATTCGGCAATGGCTGGCATCTCCTCATACCTTATCGTCTCAAACCCGTCGGTGAAACCAAAACCAACTTTAAGAATCTCAAACTCCCTGAAAAAATGGCATTGGTAAATCTAGTCTCCGGCGATCAGGAAATTCTCACCTTTTCCGATACACGCTATGCCATAGCAGGTTATGTCCCTGATAAACTGGCAGATAGTCAGATAGTCGGCCTCTTTCTCATGACCGATACTTCCTACCGGCTGGCGGATAAATTAGGGAACGAATTTTGGTTTGATCAGGCCGGCTTTCTCACCGATATGATCTTCTCTCGAGAGCATCGCTTCCACCTGGATTATGTGCGTAATACTAAGGACCTGCTAAATTACGCAGCCTATGATTTAAAGCCGGAAGGTGCGGACAAAGTGGAAATAGCCAGCCTGTATCTGCCTCGGCGGCTGCGCATCACCGACCGGCACACCGGCGACAGCGACGTCTTTACCTTTAATGATGCCCTAGGCAGAGTGGGCTATTACCCCTCCCGACCTGAGGGCAGATATCGACTCTTGGCCCTGATGAATAACGCCACCTTCCGGTTGGAACTCCAGGATGAGACGCAGATTCCCTTCGACCGGGCCGGCAGATTTAACGGACAGCTAACCCTGCCGGAACACCCGCTGGTGAAAACGATTTCGTGGGGCAACCAGAAGATCATATTTGATTATACCTTTGGACTAGACGGTCAGGCCCTGATTGCCCGTGCTCTTCTAATGCAACCCGGTGATCAGGCCCAACCGGCCTGTCTGGCCCGATACAGCTATGATGAGGCCGGCCGGTTAGCCAAAGTCTCTAGTCCGGATACCTCACGAGCGGCAAGATTCCCAGCCGATAGCCGGATCCAGAGAATTGCCCTGAACCACTATTAATCTCGATATCATCAGAGCTTAAAAAAAGGCAGACGCTACCTATCAACCAGGGGTGCCTGTCTTTTTTTGTCCTTAATGCCAATGTCGGACTGTCCTGCAACCCATTATGACCATAACAATTTAATTCTACTAGTCGGGTTTATTCATGATATTTTGAAAAAGATAGCTAACTCATTTTAATGCCATGGATTAACAGGCTTACCTGAAATACAGACTGTTTTTTTGCACAGGCTGGAAAGCCTGTGCCACCGGGTATATGGGATTTTGGTGAATTATCCGGGCTAGATGTATTTGCCAGAAAACAGAAACCGGAAACGATGTTACAGGTTTTCCAAACAGAGTTGGAGGTAAATCTCTATCATCCGGCGGGAGCTTGGAAACAAGAGGTCTCTCGGCAATTTCCTTGCCGGTATTATTAGGCATTATACATTTTTATTTGCGGAAAAAATGCCGATAAGTTTTTTAGCTGGCGCCGGGAGTTTCCAGTCGGTCAGAAAGCAACCCTGGCGCCGGCTAGCAAGCCTAGGCTATCAGTTAATGATTTTCATAGTTTGAGGGTGATTTAAAAATAATAGGGTTTAATTAGGAGGCATAACCTTGAGCGTCAAGATTTATCGTCCAGGCGGACGTGTGGACTATAGCAATCTGCCGATAAAGGTGAGAATCGAATTTCTAGATGGTACCCATATGGTCGGAACGATCAATATTCACTCGAAATATATCGGCCAGGAGGGTGAGGCAGATGACTTTGAAGGGTTTGCAAGTATGAACAGTCCAAAATATAAATTCCGCCGCACCAGCGATTATTTAAGGGACTGTAATCAAAATGAAAGTATGCTCACGGTTTACAACGCCTCGTATGGTGGATGGGACAACAAGACCTGCTTTGTGTTCCTGCATAGTGTAAAATTTATCAGTGAGGAGAAGATGCCCGAGAAGAAGGTGGAGGAGACGGACCAATACCCGGAAAACGAATCATCCCAGGAGCGGAGAAGCTTTTCTTTGCGGGAAAAATTGAAAGATTTTAACGATTAGTACCCTGTTTAAGAGAATCTCCAGGTCTCTCAGCCGTTATTAGCGGATTATGATCCGGTGGTGTAGTTCCTGGGCGATCTGCTTTTCAAAGGGGCGCTGGTAATGGAGGATGATAGTGGTAGAACCGGTTTTGAGGGGTAGGAACTCAAACATCTCTCTCCCCGGAGCGCCTGGAAGAACCTTGTCCGGTTTCTGGTACCGATGGCTCTTCAATTGCAGAAAATCCTTATCATAAGAGGCAATTTTCCAACCGTAGCCGGTCGAGGGGTTGGATGGCAGGGTGACGCAGAACTCTTTCAACAGGATAACCGTCTGGCTTGTCTGAGTCGGTTGGGGTGATTTAGCCGCCTCCGGTTCCGAGGATGGTTGGCCTTCCTCAATAAGTTCGCCGTCTAGTAAACGGGGCCTGGGTTTGTCGGCATGAACCGATGAACTCCAGCAAGATAGAATAGTAATGATGATGATGAGGACGTAGAAACTGGACGCCATAAATTTAACCTCAAAAGGCCGTTCTTTGACCTGACCACTCGACAGTGGATACTTTCTCTGCAAGCTACCAATTCCCGGTTAGCCAATCTCCGGCCAGCAATAATTTTCATTGTTCAAGGGTGACCCGCGGGTAATGGCAATTACCGTGAATATCTCCCGACTGTCGGGGCATGGGTGACCTGGCCCTTATCAGACATGCCCCTCCCGCTCCATGGTTTTTTGCAACTGTCTCAAATTATGCCGGTTCAGGCACAATTGTCAAGGACCAGAGGCTGTTTCCGATAAATATGCTCCTAAATGACCGAAGAGAATTTTTTATTGCCAATATTCTTAATTGTATGATAAAAATATTTGTTTAAATACTCACGTCCTGGTAGGCCGGGCTAGTGCTTGCCTGGCAGGTGATTCCGGTGGCAGCCGGGGCGGCGGACAAACTAGCAAAGGAGTTTAGCATGTCTTCAGTTACTATGAAGGAATTATTGGAAGCGGGCGTCCATTTCGGGCATCAGACCCGACGTTGGAACCCCAAGATGAAGCCCTATATTTTCGGGGCGCGCAACGGCATCTATATTATCGACCTGCAAAAAACCGTCCAGCTCTTCAAAGTTGCCTTTGACTTCGTTACCGAAAGGGTTGCCAGCGGCGGCAAGATGTTGTTTGTCGGGACTAAAAAACAGGCGCAGGACGCCATTTTTGAGGAGGCCAACCGCTGCGGCATGTTTTTCGTCAACCATCGTTGGTTGGGTGGGATGCTCACCAACTTTCAGACCATTAAAAAGTCCATCGACCGCCTCAAAAATTTCGAGCAGATGAAGGAAGATGGCAGCATTAAGCGATTTCCCAAGAAAGAAATCTTAACCATGGAAAAAAAGGCCGCCAAGTTGGATAAGTCTCTGGGCGGTATTAAAAATATGAACGGGTTGCCTGATGCTGTTTTTGTGGTTGATCCTCACAAAGAAAATATCGCCGTTCAGGAAGCCCGTAAAATGCAGATTCCGGTGGTTGCCATTGTCGACAGCAACTGTGATCCTACAGAGATTGACTATGTCATTCCCGGCAACGACGACGCCATCCGCGCTATCCGCTTGATCACTTCCCGAATCGCCAATGCCTGTCTTGAAGGTCAAAAACTACGAGCCGAGCGTCTGCAGGCCGAAAGTGATAAAGAGGCGGCAGCAATGGCGGCCGAGGAAGAGCCGGAGCGGGTGGCGGTTGCGGTTGCCGCCGAGGAGTTGGAGTTGCCAGGTGAACTTGCTGCCGAAGAACCTGAGTCTGCTGAGGAAGAATATACGGCTTAGGGCGTTGCATTAAGCTAAAGGGTCGCATCGGGATTATGGAAAGACCCGCGCCTGGCCTGGAAGTATTAGAGGAGGAAAGTGTTTTGGAAATATCTGCAGCAAAAGTAAAGGAACTGCGCGACAAAACCAACGCCGGTATGATGGATTGCAAAAAAGCGTTGAAAGAGACCAATGGCGATCTGGAAAAAGCCATCGTCTATCTGCGGGAAAAAGGTCTGGCCGTGGCTCGCAAGCGAGCAGATCGGGTGGCCAGTGAAGGTGTTGTCCAGGCATATATCCACACCGGGGGCAAGTTGGGGGTGATGTTGGAAGTGAACTGCGAGACCGACTTTGTCGCCAAGACTCCGGAATTCAATGAATTTGCCAAGAATCTGGCTATGCAGGTTGCCGCTGCCAATCCTTTGGCGATCGGTCGGGAAGATCTTGACGCGGAGGTTATAGCAAAAGAGAAGGCCATTCTCCTGGCTCAGGCCCGGGAATCCGGCAAGCCGGAGAATATCCTCGAAAAAATGGTGGAAGGCCGTCTCAATAAATTTTATTCCGAAACCTGCCTGCTCGAACAGCCCTATGTGAAGAATCCGGACATCCAAGTACAAGATTATCTCAATGAAATGCGGGCCAAGACCGGCGAAAACGTGATTATCCGGCGTTTTATCCGCTATCAATTAGGAGCCGCTTAAAAACGGCTGGGCATCGGACGTGGAATCGGGATCACTAAAGTATCAACGCATCCTCCTGAAGCTGAGTGGCGAGGCCATGGCTGGAGAGCAGAAGTTCGGTCTCTGTCCGAAAACCGTGCGCGCCGTGGCTCGGGAAATCAAGGATGTCTGGGAACTGCAGATTCAGATCGGCGTGGTCATCGGCGGCGGCAATATCTTCCGAGGGGTAGCAGCCAGCGCCCAGGAGATGGATCGGGCCCAGGCCGATTATATGGGCATGTTGGCCACTGTCATCAACTCCCTGGCCTTGCAGGACGCCTTAGAGAAAGAAGGGGTGCCGGCTCGAGTTATGTCGGCTATTTCTATGCGTCAGGTAGCTGAACCTTATATCCGCCGCCGGGCTATCCGGCACATGGAGAAAGGGCGGGTAGCCATCTTTGCGGCCGGCACCGGCAACCCCTTCTTTACTACTGATACTGCTGCGGCCCTGCGGGCCACCGAAATCGGCGCTCAGGCATTGCTCAAAGGCACCAAAGTGGATGGAGTATATGACCGTGATCCTTTAATGGATCCTGAGGCAGAAAAATATGAGCGTCTGGAGTATCTGGACGTCGTCCAACGCGGCCTTAAGGTCATGGACACCACGGCGGTCACCATGGCGCTGGAGCAGCATCTGCCCATTATTGTCTTCAAGCTCATGGAGCCTGGGAATATGAAACGACTAGTCCAGGGCGAGAAAATCGGTACCGTGGTGGAAGGGAGCATTCATGAAAGCTGAAATAATCAAAGAAATGCAGAGAAAAATGGACCGAGCCCTGGAGGTGTTAAGACAGGATTTTTCCCGTATACGGACTGGCAGAGCCTCCGTGGCTCTCCTGGAAGGCATCAAAATGGAGGCCTACGGCGCCACCATGCCTATCAGTCAGGTAGCTTCGCTGGCGGCGCCGGAGCCCCGCCTGCTCACCATCCAACCCTGGGACTCCTCCTTGATGAGCGATCTGGAAAAGGCGTTGCTCAAATCTGATCTAGGCCTGACGCCCAGCAACGACGGCAAGATCATTCGCATCCCGATCCCGCCCTTGACCACCGAGCGACGGAAGGAGTTGGTGAAAACCACCAAAAAAATGACCGAAGAAAGCAAAGTGGCCCTGCGCAATCTCCGTCGGGAGGCCAACGAACTGCTGAAAGAACTCAAAAAAGAGAAGCAGATTTCTGAAGACGAGGTCTTCAAGGCCCAGGAAGAAGTACAAAAAGCTACCGATGATTATATTAAGAAGGCCGACGGCTTGGCCGCCGAAAAAGAAAAGGAGATTATGTCTTTTTAATGTTATAGATCGGTAGCGCAGACCTCCAGGTCTGCGTCATGAGGAAGCCATCATGAACCCGGATTTGGAGATTTATGCTTTTTGGTGCGAGCGATAAACCGATTTCATTGTTTGCTGCCGCTTTTGACAGAATGACAATCAGTTGCAAGTAGTATAAAAAAGATCGAGCAACCTGCTTGCCGTTAATATCATTTTCGCATTTTGGTCAGTGCTCTCTAAAACTAAAGACAAAAAACCGGAAACTGAAAACTCTCCTATGATATCGCAGCTTCGCCAGCAGTTGGATAAGGCGCGGCTTCCCCGCCATGTCGCCATTATTATGGATGGCAATGGCCGTTGGGCTCAGAAACGGGGTTTTAGTCGTGTGCGCGGCCATCAAGAGGGGGCCGAATCGGTCCGGGAAATAGTGCGGATCAGCCGGAATCTAGGATTAGGCTATCTGACTCTTTATGCCTTTTCAGAGGAAAACTGGCAGCGTCCGCCGAAGGAAGTTCAGGCTTTAATGCATCTGTTGACTCACTATCTGCAGCGGGAACTGGCGGAGCTGCGCGCCCAGAATATCGCCTTTCGGGCTATCGGCGATCTCTCCCAACTACCTTCAAAGGTTAGATCGCTGCTGGATACCGCCGCCAAAAGCACTATTCATCCGGCCATGACGCTGACCTTGGCCCTGAGTTATGGCGCCCGTAGCGAGATCGTCCAGGCGGCCCGGCGGCTGAGTGAGCAGGTGCGGCGGGGCGAGATGCAGCCGGCAGATATTAACGGCGAAGTATTTGCCAGATCTCTTTATACCGGCGACATGCCCGATCCGGATCTTCTGATCCGCACCAGCGGAGAATATCGCATCAGCAATTTCCTCCTCTGGCAGCTTGCCTATACCGAATTGTATTTTACTGAGACTCTCTGGCCGGACTTTCGAGAAGAGGAGTTCCTCCAGGCGCTTCTGGACTATCAGCAGCGCCTACGCCGTTTTGGCCTGACTCAGGAGCAGATTGAGGCTCAGGAGTTGCGTGTCCCTCATTATTAAGGAGGCGGTGCAGGTCTTCGGCCACTGATCGGGGCAGGTTAGGCATATTGATCAGCTCCGCTAATGGAGCCCGGTGCAGGGAGGCTATGTCAGGGAAACGTTGCATCAAGCGTTGACGGCGTTTGGGGCCTAATCCCGGAATTTGGTCCAGCACCGAGTGCAGGGCCTGTTCCCGGGCCTTTTTACGGTGGAAGCTGATGGCAAAACGGTGGGCTTCGTCCCTCAGGCGCATGAGTAGAAACAAGGCCGGGGAATTGGGTGGCAGAAATAATGGATTTTTCCGACCCGGCAGATAGATCCGATCCCGCACGGCTCGTCCATCAGCCAGAATGCCAGCCTTCGCTAAGCCGATGACCGGCAGTCGATCGGCAATTCCGATATCCTCCAAGGTCTTTCCCACCACCGACAACTGACCCAGGCCGCCGTCAATTACCAGCAGGTCCGGCAGGGCCGAATCGCCTGCGGTAAATTGGCGGCGAACGGTCTCTGCCAGCATCGCCGGATCATCCTGGCCAACAACGTCTCTGATGCGAAAGCGGCGATAGGCCGATTTGTCCGGTTGATTATCCCAGAAAACTACCATGGCTCCCACCGGTTGGCTGCCCTGCAGATGTGAGATGTCCAAACAGGCCAGCCTTCGTGGTGGCGCCCCTAACTTAAGGCGCTCCTGTAACTCCACCGCCGGATCAATCTGAGGGCCGAGGCTGAGTTGCCGTTTTAAGGCGGCCATGGCGTTATCCTGAGCCAGGTCCAGCAACTGCCGCCGCGGACCCTGCCGAGGGAAGAGCAGGCGGACGTTGGCGCCTTTTTGCTCTTTCAGGAGGTCCTCTAGAACCTCTTTATCTTCCAGATTCAGGGGAGAGAGGACCTCGTCCGGGACGAAACGGTCGGGACTATAGTATTGTTTCAAAAAGGCCTCGAGTAGATCGGCGTCGTCTTCCTGCACTTTTTTGAAAAAATAGGGCAGGCTCCCGGTGACCATGCCGCGGCGTACAAGGAGAACCACTACCATGACGGTTTCTTCTTCTCGAGCCAATCCGAGGACGTCTTGATCCTTCGTACTCGGATTTTGTACCACCTGTTGAGCCAGGGTGCGCTCCAGCAGTGCCAGCCGGTCCCGGAGACTGGCCGCCTCTTCGTAGCGCAGTTCTGCAGCCGCCTGATGCATTTTTACCGTCAGCTCCTGACGCAGTTTCCTGCCCTGGCCTTGGAGGAATAACAAGGCTTCCTGGGCCGCCTGGTGATAATCGGCCAGGGAGACCAAGCCACAGCATGGCGCCAGACATTGCCCCATTTGGTAGTTCAGACAGGGGCGGATCCGTTTAGGAATACCCCGATCCTTGCAACTGCGCAGGCGAAAAACCTTTTTCATAAATTTGAGCAGCTCGCGCACCGCTGCGCTGGAGGTATAGGGGCCGAAATAGCGGGCTCCATCCGGCGCAAAACGTCGCACTAGCCGCAATCTTGGGACCTCTTCTCTGATATCCAGACGTAGACAGAGAAAATTTTTATCATCTCGCAGGTTGATATTGTAGCGGGGGCGGTGCTGCTTGATCAGGTTGCGCTCGAGGATAAGGGCCTCGCGCTCAGTCGCCGTTACCAAAAAATCCACCAGGACGATATGCTCCAACAAGGCGGCGGTCTTAAGGCCCGGTTGGTCACGCAGATAGGACTGGAGGCGATTTTTCAGATTGACGGCTTTGCCCACATAGAGCACCTCTTCCCGAGCGCCTTTAAAGAGATATACGCCGCAACCGGAAGGTATATGCGGTAAGGCTGCAGCCAAGGCTGGACACAGGGGATGGTGATTGGGCATGGTTCAGTTTAAAAAGTTTCCAGTTTCCAGGTTAGTGAGCTTCATGCTTATTGAAAAGTCGGTCGGCGCTCCAGTTTACCGGTGCTTGCACCAAAGCCCCCTGACGATGCTGATAGAGCAGATAACCGCGATGCGCCCCGAATTCGAAGAGGCGGGCGGTCAGTTCGACATCCCGGCGGCAGTAGGCAACAAGTTCTTCCAGACGCCCTTCTTTGAATAATTTCAGAGCCAGGAGGCCATCACCGGATTTGGCGGCGCCTAACGTCTTTTCGGCCAAATGTCCCAAGGATAATCTGTGGCCTAGGAGTGTCTGCATCTCTTCGAAGATATCTAAAGTCGGCAGGCCGAAGAGATCGATATCGGTGTATGGCTGCAGCACCCGGTAGTCAAAGCGTTTGAGGTTAAAGCCTACCACCAGCTCTGCTTCCTGCAGACGTCGGCAGAGGTTATCCACCTGCGGTTCATAGAAAATTTCATACCTTTCCTGCGACAGATCAGCCAGCACCGCTACTGACAGGCGCATCCGCGAGCACCTGGACCAGCCGCCCACTTCCTCCGCCGACAATTGGGTTTCAATGTCCAACACGGCAATCCGGCGTGCCGCTCCCCAGGGCAGGGAACAGCTAGGGCCACCGGATTCTCTCATGGGTTGTATGACTATTTCTTCAGATGGAGGTTCCGGACCTTCTGGTCTTGATTGTAAACCTAACAGCAGTTCGGCTATCTGGACAGCCGCAGCTTTGTCCAGCGGTTTGTTGCCCGCACCGCATTTAGGCGAGTGGATGCAGGAGGGGCAGCCGTCTTCACACTGGCAGGAAGCGATCATCTCCCGGGTTTTGGCCAGGAGCGGTTCAGCCATTTCATAGGCCCGGGCCGCCAGGCCGACCCCTCCTGGATAGCCGTCGTAGATAAACACAGCCGCTTTTCCCAGTTGAACATGCAAGGGATGGGAGATGCCGCCGATGTCATAGCGATCGGCCAGGGCAAAGAGCGGAAACATACTGATGAGGGCGTGTTCCAGGGCATGAATGCCCCCCATAAAATGCCGGCCGGCATCGGCGACGGCGTTCTTAATCACGTCGGAAATCTCCAGCCACATGCCGACGGTCTCGAAAATCTGGGGCGGCAACTCCAGGGGGACGATGCCGAGCAACTCTTGCCCCACCAGGCGGCGTTTTTCATAGGCCAGAATTCTTTGGGTTACCTTGAGGCGGCCTAGATGGACGGTAAAGGCGGCTGAGGAGCGGCTGCCGAATTCCTCCAGGATCTCCGTCTCCTTTTCAGTCTGAATCCGGGTGAAGTACTGCGGCTCCACCGGTTTCACCCAAACGTTGCGCCGTTCCAGATCAAGCTTCTCTACCAGGTAGGAAGTGGCTTTGTGGAGGTAGATCGCCCCCGGGTGGCACTCCGTTAAAGCCCGATGGCCATCGATGGCGCCGATGGCGCGTCGGCTCCCCACCTTAAAGATCGCCAGGCTCTGGCCTATGCCCCGAATGTTTACCTCTTTCTGGGGAAAGCGGGCGCTGGCATACCAGGCTTCGCCGTCGGCGGCCCGCAGCAGCCGTCTTTCCTGCTCCAGGGTGGCAATCAGCTCCCCGGCGGCCGCCAGATCAAAAACGCTTTCGGTGGCCCGCTTAAGTGGCAGCTCCTGGGCGGCGCACGGGAGATGGGCCCTTACCACATATGGATTATGGGGATCTAGGACCGCAGCCTCGAAATGTCGGGAAAAAAATTCCGCCGGATGTACCATGAAATACTGATCCAGGGCGTCTGGTTGGGCCACCAGGAGCACCAGTGAGTCCTGTCCCCAGCGGCCTACCCGACCGCTGCGTTGCCAGGCGGTCACCATAGTGCCGGGGTAGCCCACCAGGATACAGACGTCCAGACCGCCGATATCAATGCCCATCTCGAGAGCGCTGGTGGAAATAACGCCCAACATCTTGCCATGAGCCAGACGTTGTTCGATTTCGCGGCGCTCCTCCGGGAGAAATCCCGCCCGGTAGGAACTGATCAATTTTTTTAAATCGGGCGCCTGCCGCAAGGCCCACAGATGCATGAGTTCGGTGATCTTCCGCGCCTGGGTAAAACAGATAGTGGCCAGACCCTGTCGCAGGGAATGCACAAAAAGCCGGGCGGCCAGGGCGGCGGAACTGCTGTCGGGATTGATAAATAAAAAATGCCTCCCAGACAAGGGCGCCCCGGATTCGCTGATTACCTCCACCTCCTGGCCGGTGAGTTTGACTGCCAGTTCTTCCGGGTTGGCAATGGTGGCGGAAGCCAGGATGTACTGCGGGTTGGAGCCGTAATAGCGGCAGATTCGAGCCAGCCGCCTGAGCACTTGGGCCATGTGGCTGCCTAAGATGCCCTTATAGGTATGGACTTCATCAATGATCACAAACTTCAGGCGAGAAAAGAAACCCCGCCAGGATTCATGATAGGGCAGCAGCGCCAGGTGCAGCATATCGGGGTTGCTGATCAAGATTTGCGGAGGGTTCAGACGCAGTTGCTTCCGAACTTCCGGCGGGGTATCGCCGTCATAAATGGCGGCCGTAAAGGCTGGGGCCGGAAGAGCGGCCTTAAATTCCTCCAGGGTCTTAAGCTGGTCCTGCTCCAGGGCCTTCAGAGGAAAAAGATAAAGGGCGCAACTGTTCGGTTTTTGTAACAGCGTTGCCACTACCGGAAGATTGTAGATCAACGTCTTGCCGCTGGCAGTGGGGGTGGCTACCAGGATATGTTTGCCGATCCGCAACCGGTCCAGGGCCACACTCTGATGGTGATAGAGCTGTTCGATTCCCTGGGCGGCTAATGCCGACCGGAGCTGAGGCGAGAGATTGACCGGCGGTTCTCCATACCTGGCTGCTTGGGCGGTTAAATGATGATAATGGCTGATAAGCGGCGAAACTTCGGGAGAGGAGCGCAGTTCAGCAATAAATGCCGCAAGCTTGGGGTTGTTGTTTGCCGCCATCGGGGAAGGAGATCTGATCAGTTTTTCGTTTCCGGTTTTTGACTGCCGATAGACAATTTTCCACCCTTATCGGTCGGTTCGTCCAGGTTTTAAGAAGTTGATGGCGTGTGTGCCACTACCGCACATAGTGCGCACAAAATAAATAAATCTGGGCGGCCAGGTGTAATTTTTCCTGGCCTCCGCAGAAGAGGTCATATTTTCGAGAAAGACCGGCTTAGTTTATTTCGTGCCGCAGTCGAAGTGGGGCCAATCCTTGGTGTTGTAAACATGGGTCCATTCCTGGGGGATACGATAGCCGGCCTGTTTGGCCGCTTGAAAAACCCAGGCCGGGAGGTTGCGGGCGTCCAGGCGGTGGAGGCCATCCCGGTTGTTCTGCCGCAGAGAGCCGCTGATGGGATTGGGTATCCCGTCTACCAGGCCTTTAAAATTGAAATCATTGATGTCTAGAGCGCAGCCAAGGCGGTGGTTGGAAAATTTGGCATGGCGGCCATGGTGGATGTCGGCCATGCTGTTATACGTCAGCCGGACAACCTTACCGTTCAGATCGGCCCCGTAGGTGTCGGGATAGGTCAGCCCCTCTACCGTCACCGGTCCCGTGAAGGCGCTGGCGGCATAGGTGTCTTCTCCACCTCGAACTACCAGTATCGGTATACGCTTGGCCGGCTCGTAGGCCCCTTCCCGATAGATATATTCCAGCAGGAGAGCCGCTAACGGCGCGTGCAGGCTGTTGACCTCAAAAGATATGCTTGCCGTGCGGTATCGGTCCTTGGCGTTGATATCTTTGAGATTGCCGGCAAACAGCACCTGTCCGGACGGGCGCGGCATCGTCTGGGCTATCTCCTGCCAGGTGCTGGCAAAACCGGCAAAGGTGGCCACCGACCGGGCCTGGCTGGGTGCCCACACCGGAACTAGGAGACTGACGCCGACGGGGGTGCCGTCCGGCCATTTCTGCCGCCGCAGATACTCCCAGGAAACCTCGCCGCCATTAGTGGCTATCAGATCCAGGCTGCGCTCCCGCATCTCTATCATTCGTATCAGGTTGAGGGCTTGACGGGCCTGGGCAACCTTTTCCCGGTAATCCTGGTCTCTCTCCTCTTGGGTCATATCAGGTTCATAACGTAAAGCGAGCGTTTGCAGGAGAGCGGCCAAGGCGGGCGCCTGGGCGGGATGAACCAGACGGGGCGATGGCCCCGGCGTGATGGGTGGCGGAGGGGGCAGATGCACCACCGGCGGCGGTGGCGCCACCCGGGGTTGACATCCCCAGAAGACCAGGCAAAGACCGACCATCCAGGCCAAGCGGAGGAAAATCAGAGGTACGGGAATCAAACGAAGCATGATCTCATTGTACGGGAAGGTTGGGGGGCTGTCAACGATGGGTTTATCTGCCAATTTAATTTTCCAGGAAGTAAATCTGGTCCCCCAAAAAAATCAGGCAGGATGTTTAAAGACCATCCTGCCTCAGAGAATGCTGACGCGCCATCCGGTGAATTACTCCAGGCCGAACTTTTCCCTCAGACGTTGGAAGACCACCGGGGGTACGATATCCTGAACGACGCCACCCAGACTGACGGCTTCTTTGAGTATGGAGGAACTCAGAAAGACCCACTTAAGGCTGGTCATGAGAAACACGGTTTCGATTTCCGGGGCCAGCCGGCGGTTCATGAGGGCAAGCTGAAATTCATAATCGAAATCGCTGACGGCCCTCAGACCTCGCAAAATGACGTTGGTTCCTTGCTGTCGGACGTAATCCACTAACAGACCGGTAAAATGATCGATCTTGACTCGGGGATGCTCATTGAGCACCTCTCGGATCAATTCTACCCGTTCTTCGATAGTAAACAGAGGTTGTTTAATCGGATTAACGGCGATAGCGACGATAATTTCGTCGAAGACTTTCAGACCCCGATTGATCAGGTCCAGATGACCATTCGTGATCGGATCAAAAGAACCGGGGTAAATGGCGATTTTCCCCATTCGTTAATTATCTCCTTGCTCCTCCGGAAGGTCGGAGGATTCATTAGACCGGGATGCATAGAAGGATATCAGCGTGCCGCCGTAGCGCCGTTGATCCATATATACTAAGGATCGGTAGGTTTCCTCCAGGTCCTCCTGCCGGCTGTGTTCAACAATCACCCGGCCTGTGGGAGCGACGATGCCGGTAGTTGCCAATTGCATGAGAGTGGCCGCAGCCATTCCCCGGCCGTAAGGGGGATCAAGGAAGACAAGGTCGAAACACCTACCTTGACCTGCCAATTTCGGTAAGGCCCTGGCCACCGACAGCGGCAGGACGCTACTTACTTGGTCCAGGCCGCAGAGTATCAGATTGCGGCGCAGGATTTGCAGCGAAATACGATGATTTTCCACAAAGACGGCATCTCCGGCACCCCGACTGAGGGCCTCGATCCCCAGAGCCCCGGCGCCGGCAAACAGATCCAATACCCGGGCTCCTAAAATTACCGGCCCGAGGATATTAAAAACCGCCTCTCGGACCCGATCAGCGGTGGGCCGCATCGGGCCTCTCACGCGGGCCAGCCGGCGGCCCTTGAGCCGTCCAGCGATAATCCGCACGTTTTATCCTATCCCGGCCTGGAAAAATGGAAAGCCAACATCCCTATCCGCCTCCATCCGGGAGCAGGAGCAACTCCGCCTCTTGCTGCCTTAGATAATAAGATTCTACATCGGAGAGTATTCTGTCGGCCGCCTTTAAGGCCTGCTGCGGCTGATAGGGGGCGATAGCAAGCAGCAGACGGCAAATCTTGGCGTGGGCCGTAATTCCGCCCCGCTTAGGCTGAGGCAGAGGCATCAGTTGCACCTAAATTATTCTTAGTACGGTTATTACAGCCGTTGGGCAAGCCCCTACAGGTATTTTTCTGCCAATATTTCGGCGATCTGTACGGCATTCGTGGCCGCACCCTTGCGGATATTGTCAGCTACGATCCATAAAACGATGCCGTTCTCTACGCTGGTGTCCTGGCGGATGCGGCCCACCAACGTGAGGTCTTGTCCGGCGGCGTCCAGGGGCATAGGGTAGAGCCGGTTGGCGGGATCATCCACCACCTTGACGCCGGGCGCCTGAGCCAACAGGGCGCGGACGTCATCAGGGCTAATCTTCCTTTCGGTTTCGATATTGACGGCTTCGGAATGGCCGTAGAAGACCGGTACCCGCGCTGTGGTGGCGCAGACCCGGATGGAGTCGTCCCCCATGATCTTTTTGGTCTCGTTCACCATCTTCATCTCTTCTTTGGTAAAGCCGTTTTCTAAAAAGACGTCGATGTGAGGGAAGACATTAAAGGCAATGCGGTAAGGATATACTTTTGCCTCGGCTTCCTGACCGCTCAACAGGGCCCTGACCTGGGCGGCCAGTTCCGTAACGGCCTTCTGGCCGGTGCCGGAAACCGCCTGGTAGGTGGAGACTACCACTCGTTTGAGGCGCGCCGCATCGTGGATGGGTTTCAAGGCCACCACCATTTGAATAGTGGAACAATTCGGGTTGGCGATGATGCCGCGGTTTTTATAGAGGGCGATATCGTCGGGGTTGACCTCCGGGACCACCAACGGGATGTCCGGCTCCATCCTGAAGGCGCTGGAATTATCTACCACCACGGCACCGGAGGCAGCGGCGATAGGGCCGTATTTCAGGCTGACCGACCCGCCGGCGGAGAAGAGGGCGATGTCGATGCCGACGAAAGAATTCTCGTTCAGGACCTCGACAGGTATTTCCTGGCCGTGGAAGGAAACGGATTTGCCCAGAGACCGCTCCGAGGCCAGGGGCCGGAGCAGTTCCACTGGAAAATTCCGTTCTTCCAAACACTGCACCATTTGTGTGCCTACAGCGCCGGTGGCACCGGCAACGGCGACGTTAAATTTTCGTGCCATAACTCTTCTGCTCCAAACTCTTCAGGTTGAGAAAAGACCTATTTCAGATTATCGATGGCGTATTGCGCCACCAGGTCGCCCACTTCGCTGGTGCTGTAGCCCATTTTTCCGGCCTGGAGGCTTTTCAGGTGCTTGGCACAGACGGTTTTGATGGCCTCCTCAATGGCGGCGGCGGCCTTAACTTCGCCTAAGTGGTCTAATAACATCTGGGCGGCGGCAATGGCGGCCAGGGGGTTGATGATATTTTTACCGGTGTATTTCGGGGCCGAACCGCCGATAGGTTCAAACATGGAAACACCCTCAGGGTTGATATTGCCGCCGGCGGCGATGCCCATGCCACCTTGAATCATGGCGCCCAGGTCGGTGATGATATCGCCAAACATATTGTCGGTAACCAAAACGTCGAACCACTCCGGATTTTTTACCATCCACATGCAGGTGGCGTCCACATGAGCATAATCGGTGGCTATATCCGGGTAGGATTGGGCCATGGCATGGAAGGCCCGTTCCCAGAGATCAAAGGCGAAGGTGAGGACATTGGTCTTGCCCACCAGGGTTAGTTTCTTGTTCTTGTTGCGTTTCCGGGTCAGTTCGAAGGCGTACTTCAGGCAGCGGTCAACGCCTTTGCGGGTGTTGATGGACTCCTGTACCGCCACCTCATCCGGGGTACCGTACTTCAGGACACCGCCGGCCCCGGCATACAAACCCTCGGTGTTCTCCCGCACTACCACAAAGTTGATGTCCTCCGGGCCCTTGTCCCGCAAAGGGGTATAGACGCCGGGATAGAGGATGACCGGACGTAAATTGATATATTGATCGAGTTCGAAACGCAGGCGCAACAGCAGACCTTTTTCCAGGATGCCAGGCTTGACGTCGGGGTGGCCGATGGCGCCCAGATAGATGGAGCGGAAGCCTCGCAGTTCCTTTAGCACACTGTCGGGCAGGATCTCGCCTGTGCGTTTGTAACGTTCGCCGCCAAGATCATAGTGGATGAATTCGAATTTCAGTCCGGCGGGGCCGGCAATAGCGTTGAGCACCTTGATGCCTTCGGCAACTACTTCCGGGCCGGTGCCGTCTCCCGGAAGTACGGCGATCTTATGAGTCATGAAGCACAACCTCTCTTGGGAAATTAAATTTTATGAGATTACCGCCATTCAGCCACAATTGGGTCGCCTATAAGACCTAACACGGCGCCGCGGCAGGGGGAAAAAACTATCTGGCGGAAAGTTCATTTTTTTAACTTTTTCATGATGTGCGAGATGAGACCGCCATCGGCAATAAGCTGCTGCATAAAGGGAGGCAACGGTTGGGATGGATAGGTCTTGCCGGTAGTCAGATCGGTGATGATGCCAGAATCCAGGTCAACGCTGACGTCATGGCCCGCCTGAATTTCCTGGGCCGCGGCGGCGGATTCAAAGATGGGCAGCCCCATATTAAAGGCATTGCGGTAAAAAATCCGGGCAAAGCTGCCGGCGATAACGCCGGAGAGACCGGCAGCCTTGAGGGCAATGGGAGCATGCTCGCGGGAAGAACCGCAGCCGAAATTCTTGCCGGCAATAATAAAATCCCCCACCTGCGCCTGCTTCACGAACTCGGGGTCGGCATCTTCCATGGCATGTTTGGCCAACTCCTGGGAATCCGAGGTGTTCAGATACCGGGCGGGGATGATGGCATCAGTGTCGATATCGTTCCCGAATTTATGAGCTTTTCCTCTTAAGTGCATACCATGAACCTCTAGTGCAAAAGAGTAACCGATAGCATATAATTTATTAAAATTAGTAAATTAACCTAAACTTTGGGCTATGTCAAATGGAAAACTCTTCATGCCAGGATGCTATAAAAGTCGGTCAAACGAGAATTTTACGGATTACTAAGTTGTTTGGGGCGAATCTTGTTTTTGCTCCAAGCAACTTATTTTCTGACAGAATATGGTTTCGTTTCAGTCACCTGAAGTGTTACCATTATATTGGCGGGAGCTTTTGAGTGGCGAGCTATGAATCCGAGGAGAATTAGTCAGTTTTCAAGAAATGAGTATAGGTCTGGCATTAGGCGCAGAAGGAACTTTATGCCGCAGCAATACCCAAAGGTTGCTCCACTATGATCCGCATCGGACCGGCGGGTTGGGATTACCAGGACTGGCAGGGGGTGGTCTACCCGCCCCGGGTGCAGGGAACGGATCGGCTCGCCTTCCTGATCCGGTTATTTCCAGTAATTGAGATCAATGTCACCTTTTACCGGCCTATTTCAGCTACCCTGGCCCGCCGTTGGGCCGAGACGGTGAGTGAGCGGCCGGACTTTCGGTTTACGGCCAAGCTCTTCCGGGGGTTTACCCATGAGCGCACCGCCGCTGCCTGGAGAGAGGAGGCCTCGGTAAAGGCAGGATTGGAGCATCTGCTGGCGGCGGGGAAGTTGGGAGCTCTTCTGGCCCAGTTTCCCTATTCGTTTCATCATACCGCCAATAATCTGGCCTACCTGGTGGCGTTGCGGGAGCGGTTCGGGGAATTTCCCCTGGCGGTAGAGGTGCGGCACCGGTCCTGGCAGCAGACGGCGGTGCGGCAGTTTCTGGCAGATCTGGGATTGGCCTTCTGTAATATCGATCAGCCCCAGGTATCATATGCCTTGGGTGAGACGGACTGGGTAAGCGGGGAGTTCGCCTACCTGCGGTTGCACGGCCGCAATCGCCAGGCCTGGTTCGCCCACATGGACGACCCGACGGCCCGGTATAATTATTACTACAGTGCCCATGAGATGGATGAAGTGGCGGAGCGGGCCCGCCGGTTGGCGGAGCAGGCTGCGGAGACCTATTTGATTTTTAATAATCATCCCCAGGGTCAGGGGGTAGCCAATGCCCTCGAGCTGCAGCAGCGCCTGATAGAGGAACGGCCGGTTCTACCGGAGTGTTTGAAAAAAGCCTTTCCCCGGTTAGCGTATCTGTAGATGGGGTTCTGGTTTACGATCTAGCCGAACCCGAAAAATTTGCCTGATGACCCTTTATAACTCGGTTCATTTAACCCAGTGGAGAACATTGCGGATAATGGACCAGCGGCGGGTTTGACGTAAAGGGGTTTTTCCCAAAATCCAATAGGAAAATTGTTCCTGGGCTGCGCCGCTGGTTTTTTGAAGGCGGATCCATTGGTTGAGGTATGACAAGAACTCGTAATCACCTTTGGTGATGGCCACGGGATAGGCCAGATCGTAACGAAACATCAGGGGCTGGGGCGTAGCCACTCCGAATTTCGGGTCCAGTAAAGCCCAGGCTTTGCCGATTTTATCAGTGGTCAATAAGGCGTCGGCAACATTGGCCTGGGTGAAAAAATCTTTGATAGAAGCCAGTTCAACCAGTTGGGCCTGGGGGAAATATTTTTTTATCTTAAGTCTCTCGACTTGGGTGTTGGCCGGAGTCACAGCAATCTTCAATTGAGGAATTTTTCTGATGGTTTCTCGTTGGTGAAAATCTTTCTTGCGGTAATCCAGGACGATGAAGGCTGCGTTCATATCCATATAAGTGCACATGTTCTGCCGAACACAACGAAGCATGAAAACAGAATCGTGGCGGCTGCTCACAATAATGTTTTTGCTGCTCACGGCTCACGGCTCACGGCTCACGGCTCACTGTTTTTATACAAGGGTCTGTGAAGTCTATACTCCCCAAATTCTCTGCGGTGATAGGGACCGCGGACATGACAATATCGCATATTCCCCTTTCGAGATAGCGGCTCATGCTTTTATCATCAACTGGGATAAACTCAAGGGTGACCTTTAGATCTCGAGCTAATTGGTGGGCAAAGAAGATATCGTAGCCTACCAGTTCGCCTCTCTGGTTGAAAAACCCAAAAGGCAGAGCTTCGGCATTATAGCCCACCTTTAAGACCCCGCGTTGTTTGATGCGGGGCAAAATATCTTCGGCCTCGGTGCCGAGGGGAGGCTGCCCCGGCTCCAGGACCGGGGGAGAGCGCAAAACTGTCGCTGGAACTGCGTCGGGGATTTCCATGCTTAATAGCACTACATCCTCATGATAGACATTCCTCACGACATATCCCAAGCCCACAGTGGCCACAGCCAGGCAGATGGTTGTCAGAAGCACGTTGGCAAGCAGGGCCGTCAGGATTTTCTTGAAGTTAAAGGTAAACTTATAGGTTATCAGGGAGGTCAAAATCAAAGTCACGGTCAAAAAACTCATAGCCTGGACCAGGACTTTGAATTTCCGGGTGAAGACATCGGAAATAATATAGAGGTCAAAATAGGAGCCGGGCATTTTCAGATAATCCAATAAGAACGGCACTGCAATTTTAGGGGAGCCGAATAGGCTCAAAATGCCTGCCACGGAGAGATCAAGATGTTGCAATAAACCTATAGGTTGGTTCACTGACCAGGCTACGAAGACGATAAAGAAAAGGTCCAAAAGCCGTCCTATGCTAGGGAAACAGTATGCCAGGGGCAACACCGAATCTATGATGCTGGAGGTTTTTTGGGGCTCCTGAGAGGTCTTCTCTGTACTGTATTTTTGCAATAACTCTATTGACTTGCTCGATATCAAGGGCAGGATCACAAAATTGTTGCCGGTGGCAAAACCCAGGATAAGGGCATCTTTGGAACAATTGATGATCTCCCGGTAGGTGAAATTGGTAAAGCACATAATGATGGCAGGTAAGATGGCAAAAGTGAAGAGCAATGCCAGGAAGATATAACACACAAAATATACCTGAAGCCGCTGCAACTCTTCGATGGTTAGGGTGCCGGTCGCCACTGCGGCTAGGGCAAAGACGCCCAACGGGGCGATCTTAATGATCATTTGGGTGACCCGGGACAGGGCCTGGGCCAAGATGGAGAACACGTTTAGAAACGTCTCTTTCTTATCGATGCTATTAAGGGCAAAGCCGAGGAAGACACTGAAGACCACGATGGCCGGAATGGTTCCATGAGCCAGAGCTTCAAAGATGTTGGCAGGAATATAGATCTGGAGGAAATCTACTTTTTTGGGTGGCATGACATCCGCTTCACTGAAAAAAACGGAGGTCTCTACATGGGGAAAGGACAAGGGGAAGACAAAGATAACTACCAGACCCACCGTCCATAAGGAACAGGAACAATTTGATCCCCTTAGTGGCGATAAGCTGGGCGTCGGATTTGGTAAGTCTGCCCAACCCATGGATCAGGGAGATTACAATATAGGGCAGTACAGCCATCTGCAGCAATTGGATAAAGGCCTTGCCGATGAAGTTTAGCGGGAGGACAATTTCCCCAAAAAACAGGCCGACCACTATTCCTAGGATAAGGCTGAAAATAATGTAAGAGGACAGGCTGATTTTGGTCAAACGGAACCACAAAGCATACAACCCTACGGCTATTGGATTACTTTGCATGAGGTTCACCAGATAATGGCAGTTGCTCCAGCATTTCGGGATCTGGGGATTTTTCCACCAAAAAACCGCTCACGGACTGTAAGGTGGCGTGGTAAAAGCCGGGGGATGCTGGCGGGTAGGTTTTCTTCGCCATCCCTTGGTAATTCAGTCCGATGGGGGCTTGAAACGTCTTGGGGCCGAAGGCCACCACACAGGGCGTGGAGCCAACGAGCAGCCCCACCGGCGTGCCGGACTCCAGGATGATGGGAACGTCAATCTCCGGGGTAATGCTGCCTTCATCCACGTCGGCCTTGAAACTGACCCGCAAGCATTGCTCGTTCCAGGTAAAGGATATCCAGGCATATGGCCGCTCAGCATCCCCGGCCTTGATTTGGTAACGGTATAACAGGGAACCGGATCGCGCCGTCGTATTTATCTTCACCACGGCGTTGGGATGTTTCTTCAAGTAGCTCAGGGTTGTGAGATGATAACCAAAGCAGAAACCCCCCAGGCGTAATACTGGGACGGTCTCGTCATTGAAATTGGAAAAATCGCCCTTAATTTTGGCGTCCAAGGAGAATTGCCAGCGCGGCGCCGGGGTTTTTTTGCCGGCCGCGGGGTCAGGTAGATTTATCCTATAGACCTGTTTGAAGCTCACCTCGGCCTTATCCCGGGCGTTTGGCGCCGCCACGGACTGGTAGGAGTCGCCGAACAGCAGATATTGGGGTAGATTATGAAAGGAGAGCAATCTGCCGTTTTCTGGAGCATAAGTAAAAATATAGATGCGGTCATAGGTTTCATGAGGCCAGATGCGGGGTCTGAGGTCGGGGACCCCCAATGCCTGGGCCAATTCATCGACATCCATGTGCTGCATACAAATCAAGACGGATTTACCGTCATATTGCCGCTGTTCCTTCAGCCATTGTACCAATGTATCAGTTTGGCCGTAGGTGAATTGGGTAATCACTGGCAGGCCCAGTGCTTGGGCCAGAGGTTCAACGGTTTCTAAACAGCGCCGGGAGTGTTTTTGAGGGGTAGGAC
Source organism: Desulfobacca acetoxidans DSM 11109 (assembly GCF_000195295.1). Classification (NCBI taxonomy): domain Bacteria; kingdom Pseudomonadati; phylum Thermodesulfobacteriota; class Desulfobaccia; order Desulfobaccales; family Desulfobaccaceae; genus Desulfobacca; species Desulfobacca acetoxidans. The sequence continues at coordinate 3,223,547 of NC_015388.1, read as the reverse complement.
TCTGGGCAATGATTCCTGCGGGTCGGCCAAACTCCAAAACCCGGGGATCGGATTGAAAAAGTTCGACTAACGCCAAAGCTCGGGTGCGGCCCTTCGGGCTAAGATGGACCGTGTGGCGGGTTTGATACTTCTCCGCGTGGCGGATGACGATGACTTGGGCCGGCATGGCCTGAGCCCAAGTCACCCACCCGCCTATAAGGCCGAAAGCGATACTGATCCTTAAGCAACATCGCAGTAATAATCGATCTCTCCACATAGCTATGGTTTTACCTCTAACAGCCGCACCAAAAAACAGGCAAACCACTCCGTCGTTGGCCAAACCTAGCCGAGGATATTGTATCCTTGTTCTTAGTGGGGTTAAAGTTTTTTCCGCAATTTTAAAACTGCCCCGCTACAGAATCGCAAAAGACCTCTGGAGATTAAAGCTGATCTCCCCTAAGCAACGTTGAGCAGACGGCGAACCTTTTCTTGACTATTTGCCTCCACGTTTGGTTTCGATCTCATGGGCAATGAATTTTCCTTCGTAATTAATCCCATCTACCTTCACGTACGAACCAACCGCCGCGGGTCCATGCTCAAAATCCAGTTTCGTATCCTGGGTTACCTGTACGGCCTTACCGTCGACAATCCATTCGCCGATGGAACCACTGGCGGGTAACTTTTGAACTGTTCCGTAGAATTCCCGGTCGGCCCATGCCTGGGTTAGAAGGGCAAAAACCATGAGGACGGCAAATAGTAAGGTCATTGACTTCCGCATAAGTATCTCCTTTCTTTAAAGCATCTGTTCCAATTATTGAGGTGTCCTCATCCGGGAAGTTTTACTAACTAGAATAATTGAGTGAAGATCAATTATCGTATGCGCTTTGCTCCGGGACAAGTTACCCTTCTCTATTTATCGGTTATTTGATCTGAAAAGATAACCTTATTTGATCAAAAAAAGACTTTATGAGGTAAAAGATCTCAAACAGGGGCAGAATGACTGCTGGGCAGTACTAATGGGTGTGACTCATGGTCTTGGACTAACGCTCTTTTTCTGCCTGCGTCTGTCGTCGGTTGTCCAAGAAGGCCTGTAAAATCAGTCCGGCAGCCAGTTTGTCGATTACCTGACGCCGTTTGCGGCGGCTCAGGTCAGCCTGGAGCAGCACCCGTTCCGCTTGCAGGGTGGTCAGCCGCTCATCCCAGGTATGCACCGGAATGTGCAAATGCTCCCGTAGCTCCGCGGCCCAGGCCAGGGCCTCTTCGGCGCCTTCCCCCAACCTTCCGTCTAAATGACGGGGCAGGCCGATGACAATCTCCTGCACCTCATATTTCTTCACTAGCTCCAAGACCCGGGCCAGATCCCGTGCTCGACCGGCGCGATGAATCACGGTCAGACCCTGGGCCGTCCAACCCAGGGCATCGCTTAAGGCGATACCGATGCGTTTGCTCCCCAGGTCGAGGCCTAATATTCTCACCTGTTCTGCCAAGGTTCTAGGCTATATCCCCCATTAGCCAGAAGGCGGGAGGCACTTCGCTTACCCGATATAAGGTCCTACGGTTCTTAAATATTGTAATAGTCATAAGTTGTATGGCTTAGGTGTCTTTTTTGGCACGGTTCGGATAATGCAAAGCCAGCCAGACCGTAGGTTGCCGGGGATCGGTCCATTCCACCCGATGGCGGCAGTGTGCCGGAATATGAAGGTAGTCTCCCGGCTGCATATTGTATGCTTCGGTTTTATGTTCAAACAAAAGCATGGCGCCGCCGGTAAGGAGCAGCACCCATTCCTCTTCGTCCTGGTCGTACCACTCCCCTAATGGCGTCGCCTGGCCGGTGGAGACGATCCGTTCCAACCGGAAGGACTCGTTTTTTAATATCATCTCAATAATTTCATCTGGATATGAGGAGGACAAATCGGCCCAAATATTCCCCCGTTCACTACTGACAGGATTATCCGGCATGTTGTTCTCTCTTAGGTCTGCAGGTCATTGAGGTCCCAGCAGCCGCATGATATCCTGGTAAAAGACGAAGAACATGAGCATGAGAATGAAGGTAAGACCGATGGCCTGGGCTATCTCCCGGTGTTTCATGGCGATGGGCCGGCCCCGCACCGCCTCGACCATAAAAAAGATGAGGTGGCCGCCGTCCAGCATGGGTATCGGCAGGAGATTCAACAGGAATAGATTGATACTGAGAACGGCCATGAAATGCACCAGGTGAGAGACGCCCTGTTCGGCCTGTTTTCCGGCCACCTGGGCGATCATGATCGGTCCTCCCAAAGAAGTAAGGGGGGTCTTCTGGGTGATGAGTTTAACGACGCTGAGGACCGTTACTTCCAGGATGCGGTAAGAGTAAGTAACTCCATGCCACCAGGCCGACAGGGGGTCAACGCGTTCAATCTCGTACCGTTCGGGGGCTGAGACCCCGATCAACCTGGCTGAAACTTTTTCCCCGAAGATATTGGAGGTTTCCATAGTACGAGGAGTTATCGTAATCTGTTCGGTCCGATCCCCCCGGCGGAAGATTAGGGTGAGAGGGGTATCACCGCTGCCGCGAATAATGCGGGAAAGCTCTTCCCAACGCTGTACCGGTTGATCGTTGATACTCAGGATAAGATCGCCCTTTTGCAGTCCGGCCTCTTCGGCGGGTGAATTCGGCTGAATTCCCCCGATCTCGGCATTAAAGAACGGCATACCGGAAAACGTAAACACGAGAGAGAGGGCCACAATAGAGAAGAGCAGATTCGCAAACGGACCGGCGGCGACGATGGCGAAGCGTTGTTTCAGGGGGCGATGGCTGAATGATTTGGGAAGCAGTTCCGGGGGAATCTCTTCACCCGGATTTTCCCCCACCATTTTTACGTAGCCGCCCAAGGGGATGACGGAGATGCGATAATCCGTCTCACCCACTTTTTTATGGAATAATCTGGGTGGAAAACCGAGAGAAAAGGCTTCCACTCCCACGCCGTAGTATTTGGCGACTAAAAAATGGCCTAACTCGTGAACGAAGATCAAAACGCCGATGACCACCACAGTGGCCAGGATTGTTTCCATGTAGCAATTTACTCCCTTTTACTCAAGATAATCTGGCCGGCTGACTGCCTGGCCCATTGATCGACGGCTAAGGCCTGCCCGAGAGAAGTCAGCGGCTGAACTGCGTGGGCAGTCATAACCTGGAAAATAATCCGCGGAATATCTAAAAAAGAGATGGCACCGCGCAGAAACGCGGCTACTGCAATTTCATTAGCGGCATTCAGGACTGCCGGCATATCGCCTCCCGCCTTAAGAGCGTCAAAGGCCAAGCGAAGGCAGGGAAAACGTTCCAGGTCAGGAGGCTCGAAACTGAGCTGCCCGACCTGAAAAAGATCCAGGGGCGGCAGATCCAGGGGCAGACGTTCGGGGTAGGCCAGGGCGTAACTGATGGGGACCCGCATATCAGGGATACCCAATTGAGCGATGACCGAGCCGTCGATATATTCCACTAGGGAATGAATGATGCTCTGGGGATGGACGTGCACCTCGATGCGTTCCGCAGGCAGGTGAAAGAGGACGCTGGCCTCGATTACTTCCAGACCTTTATTCATTAAGGTGGCGGAGTCGATGGTTATTTTGGGGCCCATGCTCCAGTTCGGGTGTCTAAGGGCTTCTTCAAAGGTGACCGAAGCCAACTCTTCTTTGGTCTTGCATCGAAAGGGTCCGCCCGAGGCGGTCAGCCATAACCGGCGGATATCCTGTGGCTGATTGCCTTGGATGGCCTGGAAGATGGCGCTGTGTTCGCTGTCGATCGGGATAATCGGGACTTGGCGCCGCCTGGCCGCTTCCATGACCAGGGGGCCGGCGGTGACCAGCGTCTCTTTATTGGCCAGGGCTACCCCTATGCCCTGAGAGATGGCGGCCAGAGTCGGCTCCAAACCCACCGCTCCCACCATAGCCGAAACCACCAGATCGGCCTGCGTCCCGGCCGCGACTTCTTGGACGCCCTCAGGTCCGGCGACAATCCGGACATTGTTGGCGGAAGACAAGAGGAGGGATAATTCACGAGCTAATTCTCGACTTGCCACCGAAACGAGCGCCGGTTGGAAAAGGCGAACCTGTTCGGCTAACTGCGGCAGGTTACGGCCGGCGGCCAGACCGACGATCCGAAACTTGTCGGGAAATTGCCGGACCACGTCTAGGACATTGCGTCCGATGGAACCGGTGGAGCCTAATACCGCAAGTTTCTTCAAAAGCAAACCCTTTTTTTTCAGACGATGAGCTTTCGGCAGAGAAGCTGCTTCAGGATGATTGTCTGAGCTTCGCCTCCTGCCAGTTATAACTTTACCTTATTTTTCTAATAATTCAATTTCTAGAGTTTAAAGTGTGAGATTCCGAGTTTGGGGAAGAGATAATAGTATCTGTATTTATTGGATAACACAGGATATATTAACTTTTTCAATCTCTGAACTCGAAACTCAAAACTTGAAACACTGGTCAATTTTTTATGGCAGGAGTATTCTCAGATAGAACAGCACAGCCGCGGTGAAGCTCAGGCTGTCCAAACGGTCTAGCATCCCACCGTGGCCGGGGAGAATACTAGAGGCGTCTTTCACTTGGGCGCGGCGTTTCAACATAGATTCAAATAGATCACCGAACTGACCCACCAGGGCCGCCACCAGGGTCAGGCCGGTAAGCATCGGCAGAGCAACGCCGAGGGGCAGCCACAGTCCCAGACCAAGCCCAATGGTGAGGCTGGCCGCCAGTCCACCCAGGGCCCCGGCCACAGTCTTGCCGGGGCTTACCAGGGGATAGAGCTTACGTACTCCGAACCAGCGTCCGAAATAAAATGCTCCGGTATCCCCAGCGAAGATAACCGCCAGGAGCCACAACAGCCAGAGGCGGTCCGGGGGCGCCTGCCACAGCCAATAGAAATGGCCGACGAGGAAGGGGACGTAGCATAACCCGAGGCAACTCAAGGCCAATTCCGGCAGCAGGTGTGGGAACTCCTCGAATTTCAAAAGAAAAAAGAGAAAATAGACCAACATGCCAGCAGTGAGACAGAACCCGGGCAGATAAGGTTGGTCAGAGAAAAAACCAAGGAGAACTATTAGACCCAACCCCAGCCCCAATGCTCTCGCTGTGGGCGTTTGCCCCAGGCCGCAGATAGTAAGGTACTCCCAATGGGCGGCGCTGCTTATCAGGACCAACAGCAGCAGAAAGATCAACGGTGGACCCCAGAGAATGATATACAGGAGAAGAGGAAGGGCTATCAGGCTGGTCAACCAACGTTGCAGATGCATGGGCGAATTACCATTTAGCGAGGATTCTCATATTAATCGTCATGTTCTGGTGATCACAATGAAGCATGAAAACAGAACCGTGGCGGTTGCTGACAATAATGCTTTTTCTGCTCATCGCCCACTACCCACTGTTTTTATATAATGCGTGTTTCGAGTGGAACAGATTGGACCAGTATATCGTTACGGACTTATTTTCATGGTTTGTTGGTAACTTACAGGTTATGAAGATTAGTCTGCCTCATGAGGCGGCCGGTTATCGACCGTTTATTAAGGAAATGATTAGGTTGCCGTGACCTTGACAGCCCGGGAACGCCAGCCAAGGAACAGGACGGCTGCCAACATGAGCCCCAAGGCAATGACTTGGGTGCTGGGCATCCCCCATAAAAGCACCGGCCCCCGATCATCGCCGCGCCAGAACTCTACTACAAACCGCGCCGCCCCGGCCAGAAGGAGATAGACCCCGACAAGCTGACCGGGAAACTTCTGCCGATGGCGCAGCCGCAACATTACCATGAAAATGCCCAGGGTTAACAAGGACTCATAGAGCTGGGTGGGATGCAAGGGGACGCCTTGAGGGCGCGCCAGGGTATTCGGGTCATTGAAGGTAACCCCCCAGGGAAGTGAGCATGCTTTCCCGTAGCAGCAGCCGGCCATAAAGCAACCCATTCGGCCGATACATTGACCCAAGGGCGTACCCACGGCCAGGGTGTCTAATGTGCGCCAGAATGGCATTCGATGACGATAAATATAAAAAGTGGCAACCGGAACGCCTAAAATCAGACCGCCCTGAAAGGCCAGGCCGCCTTTCCACAACATGAAGATATCCAGCGGCTGGGAAGCGAAATATCGCCACTCCAGGACGACGTGCAACAGGCGGGAGCCGATTATGGCGGCTAAAACGATATAGAAACCTAAATCATAAATCTGCTCAGGACTGTCACCCAGCCTTTTGGCTTCCCTACCGGCGACATACAGGGCGGCGATGAAGGCCAGGGCCAGGAAGAAACCGTAGGTAAAGATGCGCACCGGACCGAAACTATACAGGATGGGAAACATTTATTTCTCCTTCAGACCGGCAGATGCCCAGAAAGATAAGGCCGGCGCCCAGGCAGATGAGGCTGTCGGCAACGTTGAAAGCTGGCCAATGATAACGTCCAACATAGAAATCCAAGAAATCAATCACCTCTCCCAATCGGATCCGATCCATGAGGTTGCCAACCGCCCCACTGATGAGCAGACTGTAGCCCCACAAAAAAAGCCGGTGTTGCAACGGCGTGCGCCAGAATAAATATCCCACTACAGCCAATACGACAAGCGTAGCAATGACAAAAAAGTAGCTGACCAATCCAAGGGACCAGGTGGCCAGCAGCCCGAAGGCGGCGCCGCGGTTATAGACATGCACCAAGTTAAAGAAACCTGGGATAACTGGGATGACGTCATACTTGGGCATCGTTTGAACAATCCACTGCTTGGTGAGTTGGTCCAGGATGATCCCCAGGAAGAGCACAAGTCCCAGAGTGAAGTATTTAGAAGATATTGCTTTCAGGGGTCAGTTTCCAATGTGAGTGTCAGGTTTTCAGTAGTCAGTGATTAGTGGGCAGTGACCAGGAGAACGTAGACTTGGCATTACCCACCGAGATTTCTGGTTTACAAACCTAAGTTTGGAAAACCGGATGCTTAGCACATTTGATCTAATCTCCTCCGGTCTCTGAGAGGGCGAGAATCCGGCGGCAGCGGGAACAGAGCTCAGGGCAGCGGGCATCTTCACCTACAGTGGGCGAGTAGAACCAGCAGCGTTGGCATTTATCTCCCCGGGCCCGTTCCACGAAGATGGTCAAGCCGGGGAGTTCCTGGCTCTCCAGGCCAACTCCCGGTCCGGGTTTAACTTCCAGATGGGAGACCATGGTCAGGGTGAGCAATTCCGGCTGTTGCGTTCGCAGCCGCTCGAAAAGATCCGGGGTAGCGTAGATATATACCTGGGCTTCGAGGGAATTGCCGATGAGTCTGTCGCGCCGGGATTGCTCGAGGGCGCGATTGACGTCGCTCCTGATTTTTAGCAGCAGTTCCCACTTTTCCACCAGGGCGGCGTCAGGGAAGCCGGCCGGGGGTTCTGGAAAATCAGAGAGTAAAACGCTTTCCGGCCTTGGGGCCTTGGGCAGATATCCCCAGATTTCTTCAGCCGTGAAAGAAAGCACCGGAGCCATTAACGTAGTTAGGCTGAGCAGCAGGTCATACAAAGTACTTTGAGCGCTGCGGCGTTCGCTGGAATCCGGCCGGGAGATATACAGCCGGTCTTTTAGGATATCCAGGTATAAGGTTGACAGCTCTACGGCGCAGAATTGATGCAGGCTGTGATAGACCACGTGAAATTCAAAGCGGTCGTAAGCCTCGCGTACCCGTTGGATCAATTTAGCCAGCCAGCACAAGGTTAGGCGGTCCAGCTCCTCCCGCTGCTGGGGCGACACATAATGCCGCGGCGGGTCGAAATCGAAGAGGTTGCCCAAGAGAAAGCGCGCTGTGTTGCGCAGGCGGCGGTAGGCTTCAGTTAATTGCTTCAGAATCTGGTCCGACAGCCGCACCTCATCCCGGTAATCCTCGGCAGAGACCCACAGCCTGAGAATTTCGGCGCCGTATTCCTGGATAACGTCTTGCGGGGCAATAATATTCCCTAGCGACTTGGACATCTTTTTGCCTTCCCCGTCCACTGCGAAGCCATGGGTCAGGACGCGGCGGTAGGGGGCTTGTCCCCGGGTAGCGACGGCGGTGAGCAGGGAGCTGTGAAACCAGCCCCGGTGTTGATCAGAACCTTCAAGATAGAGGTCGGCGGGGAAGCGCAGCCCTGGACGTGCCTCAAGGACACACGCATAGCTGACCCCGGAGTCGAACCAGACATCGAGGATATCGCGCTCTTTCCTCAATTCGGTGCCGCCGCACCGCGGGCAGGCCGTCCCCGGCGGTAAAAGTTCGGCGGCTTCGAGCCTGAACCAGACATCAGCGCCCTCGGCCCGCACCAGTTCGGTGATGCGGTCGATGATTGCCTGGGAGAGCACTACTTCTCCACATTTCTGACAGTGAAAGGCGACGATGGGTACACCCCAGGCCCGTTGGCGGGAGATACACCAGTCGGGGCGGTTTTCCACCATGCCATAAATCCGCTCCCGGCCCCAGCGCGGAATCCACTCGACCTGATTGATAGCCTCTAAAGCTCTGGTCCTGAGGTTGTTCGCCCCCATAGAGATAAACCACTGTTCGGTGGCCCGGAAGATGATAGGCTGCTTGCAGCGCCAGCAATGGGGGTAGCTGTGGCTGAACTCGCTGGCCCCCAAGAGCGCCCCCCGCTGTTGCAGCAGCTCGATGATGCCGGGATTGGCGTCCCAAACCCTGAGACCGGCGAATTCGGGAACTTCCGGCAGGAACCGGCCATCATCGTCTACCGGTGAATACGCCTCCAGATGGTAACGGCGGCCGCTTTCATAGTCTTCCTGACCGTGCCCAGGGGCGATATGGACCAGACCGGAGCCGGCCTCCAGCGTGACATAGTCTGCCAGGATCACCTGCGACTGTCGGTCAATCCAGGGATGGCGGCAGCGACGACCTTCCAGCTTTTGGGCGGAAATGATGGCGACCTCTTTCCCCTTGAGACCCAAGGTGCCCAATACTCCCGCCGCGAGGTCTCGGGCCAGGATGTAGATTTCCTCTCCTACCTGCACGGCGGCATAATCAAACTGGGGATTGACTGCAATAGCCAGGTTGGCGGGAAGAGTCCAGGGAGTGGTGGTCCAGATAATCAGGAAGACTGGGTAGTTGGTCAGGACCGGGTAGTCGCCGCTCAAATCGTCTAGGAGGGGGAATTTGACAAAGATCGAAATGGTACGATGGTCTTCGTACTCCACCTCCGCTTCGGCCAGGGCCGTATGACAGGAAGCGCACCAATGCACCGGTTTTTTACTGCGGTAAACTCCTCCGGCCAGAGCGATTGCGCCATATTCGGCGATGATCTGGGCGGCGTAGTCATTGGCCATGGTCAGGTACGGGTTGAACCAGTCCCCCAATACCCCTAAACGCATAAAGTCCCGGCGTTGGATGTCGATGTATTTGAGGGCATACTCCCGGCACTTTTGGCGAACCTCCAATTGGGACAGGTGCAGCCGTTTCTTCTTCAACTCTTTATCCACCTGATGTTCGATGGGCAACCCATGGCAGTCCCAACCGGGGGTATAGGGGCACTCAAACCCGCTCATCTGTTTGGATTTGATGATAATATCCTTTAAGATTTTGTTGAGTGCGTGTCCGAGATGGATGTTGCCGTTGGCATAGGGCGGTCCGTCATGCAAAATATAGCGTGGCCGTTCCTGCCCTTGGGCGCGCAGCCTGCTATACAGATTCAGATCGGCCCAGCGCTCAAGAATCTCCGGCTCGCGCCGGGCCAGATTGGCCTTCATGGGGAATGCGGTTTTCGGCAGATTAAGGGTGGCTTTAAAGTCATCAGCCATGAAAAGACTCCAGGAAAAATTTTAAAATATAAAAGTATCTCTATCTAGCGAAAAGTCAAGTTTTTTACCGGTTAGAGGCCGGGGGGGTAGACTGTCCGGTTACATGGTGCGGGGCTGACCGGTACTGGCCAGCACCTCATTCCACAATCGACCTTTGGGGTCGATGCGTTTGCGGGCGGAGACAGCCAGAGATATCGGCATATGAGTGAACTGGCCGTTCCAGTAACCCACCAACATATTTGTGCGGCCGGCCATGCCGGCGTGGGCTGCCTGATGTCCGAGAGTCAAACAGAAGTAGGAATCGTAGGGATTGGCTCGCACGCTCCGGATGGTATAGCTCGGGTCGATATATTTAAGGGTGATATCCACCCCGATTTTTTTAAAGTGCTGATTGATCTTCTCTTTGAGAAAGACGCCGATATCGCCCAAGCGGACATTACCGGAGGCGTCGGTTTCGCTGGTAGCCTGGAAGAATTCCTGGCCGGCGCCTTCGGCGACGACGATGACCGCATGGCTGCGTCTTTCTAACCGGTTTTGGATCTCGGCCATCAGACCTTCGAGCGAGAAGGGCGACTCCGGCACCAGGCAGAGATTGACATCGGCGTTGGCCAGGGTGGCGTAGGCGGCGATAAAGCCTGACTCACGGCCCATGAGTTTCACCAGGCCGATGCCGTTGCGGGCTCCCAAGGCTTCGATGTGGGCGGTATAGATGGCTGTCCGGGCCTCGGAAATCGCGGTAATAAAACCGAAGGAGTTTTGGACATAGGAAATATCATTGTCGATGGTTTTGGGTATGCCGATGACGCCGATCTTGAGATTCCGCCGCTTAATTTCCTGCGAGATGGCCTGGGCGCCTCTTAGGGTGCCGTCACCGCCGATGGCGAACAGCAGACCTAAATTCATCCGTTCCAGGGTATCCACCATTTCGGGGACGTTTTGTTCGCCTCGAGAGGAACCGAGGATGGTGCCACCCTGCAGGTAAATATCGGTGACCACATCCGGGTTGAGCTCCAGGGGTGAATGTTTATATTTGGGCGCCAGACCTTCAAATCCATAACGGAAACCGAAAATTGAGCGAACCCCGTAGTGGTAATAGAGTTCCATCACCATTGCCTGGATAACATCATTAATCCCCGGACAGAGCCCTCCGCAGGTGACAATGCCGCATTTAAGTTTGGAAGGGTCGAAATAAATATTACGGCGCGGCCCCGCCATTTCAAAATAAGGCGGCGTCTGACCAGCCTCAAAATAAGCCTGCAGGTCTTTAAGGCAGTAATGGAACATGACATGATCGTCATCTTCTACAAAACGGGCGCTTTCGATAGGGGTGTCAACGCGACACTCCCCCAAAGTCTCAACCTCAAAATCTTTTATATCAACCATCGTGGTAATACTCCCTGGAGTCTCACAACCTGGCGGAATGGCATCTAGTGGCGCAACCTGATTATTCAGGCGAAGGTTTCCCTGGAAGGTCTGGGTCACTCAGCCGTTAGGTTCCTCTGGTTTAATCAGATGTTCAACCTCACCTGCTCTAAGGTAATGTCCTGCAGTTCGATGAAGGTTGGCTTAACTTGCCAGATATGTTGGCAATATTCCTGGATAGCCCGATCGGAGGAGAATTTTCCCATGCGTGCCGTATTGAGGATGCTCATCCGGGTCCAGCGTTTTTTGTCCAGAAAGGTCATTCCTGCTTCATCCTGCCGCTCAATATAGGATTGGTAATCGGCCATGAGCAGATAATCATCCTGGTAGAGCAGTGATTCCACCAGGGGTCTGAAGAGATCACGATCGCCGTGTGCAAAGAACCCGGAGCGCAACAGATCGATAACCTCCCTAAGATGTTCATTGGATTGATAGTAGAGATATGGGTTATAGCCCTGGGCCTTGATATACTGGACCTCCTCCACGGTGTGGCCGAAGAGGAAGAAATTCTCCGGTCCCACTTCTTCACGTATTTCGACATTGGCGCCATCCAAGGTGCCGATGGTCAGGGCGCCGTTTAAGGCGAATTTCATGTTGCCGGTGCCGGAAGCCTCTTTGCCGGCGGTGGAAATCTGCTGCGAAAGATCAGCCGCCGGATAAATTTTTTGAGCATTTTTGACGTTGAAGTTTGGGAAAAATACCACTTTGAGACGGTCGTTGACGTCTGGGTCGCGGTTAACGACCTCGGCTACCGAGCTGATCAGTTTGATGATGAGTCTGGCCATGAAGTAACCCGGCGCCGCCTTGCCCCCGAAAATAATGGTGCGTGGAGTAATCTCCAGGGTTGGGTCTTTCTTCAGCCGCAGGTAGAGGGTGATGATGTGCAAGACATTGAGATGCTGGCGCTTGTATTCGTGGAGGCGTTTCACCTGGATATCAAACATGGATTGTGGATCAACGCTGATGCCGGTGCGCGCCTTGATGGCGTTCGCCAGTTGGCGTTTGTTGGCCAACTTGACCTCTCGCCAGGATTGCTGAAAATCGGGATCCTCAGCAAATTCTTCTAATTGTCTAAGTTTGTAAAGGTCTTTGATCCAATCGCTACCGATTTTTGAATTTATCAGGGCAGTTAGACGCGGGTTGCTCAAGGCCAGGAAACGCCGCGGCGTTACCCCATTGGTAATGTTGTAAAATTTCTCAGGCCAGAGCTCGAAAAAATCTTGCAGTGTGGAGCTCTTGAGCAACTCGGTATGCAGCGCCGACACCCCGTTGATGGCATGACTGCCGACACAGGCCAGATGGGCCATGCGGACGTATCTATCGCCGCTTTCATCGATGAGAGAGAGTCTGGCTGCTTTGCTGTTATCGCCGGGATATCTCAGGCGAACGCTGTCCAGGAAACGCCGATTGATCTCAAAGATAATTTCCAGATGACGGGGCAGCACCTGAGCAAAGAGAGGCAGAGGCCATTTTTCCAGGGCTTCCGGCAGTAGAGTGTGATTGGTATAACTGAAGACCTTTCTAGTTGTGTCCCAGGCCTGATCCCAAGGGATCTGCCGTTCGTCTACCAACAGGCGCATCAGTTCCACCACCGATATCGCTGGGTGGGTATCATTTAATTGCACCGCCCAGCTTTCGTGGAAATCGCCGAGATTTGGGGCGAAGTGCAGGTGGAGGCGGATCATATCCTGGAGGGCGCAGGAACAGAGAAAATATTGCTGTTCCAGACGGAGCTTCTTGCCTTCAAAAGGTTCGTCATTGGGATAGAGAACCTTGGTGAGGTTTTCGGACACCAGTTTCTCATCCACGGCGTCATAGTAATCCCCTTTATTGAAGGCTTGAAAGTCAAACGACTCAATCGCCTCGGCCTTCCACAGCCGCAAGACGTTGCAGGTATTGACGTTGTATCCCAAAATCGGTGTATCGTAGGCCACTCCTTTTACTACCCGTTCGGGGTGCCAGTGGACTACGAGGCGGCCATCGCGATCGGGGTGGGTCTGGCAACAGCCTCCCAATTTAACTTCGTAGGCGATTTCAGGGTGGTGGATTTCCCAGGGGTTATCCCACTGGAGCCATTTATCGGTGATTTCTGCCTGCCAGCCGTCCCGGATTTCCTGGTCGAAGATGCCAAACTCGTAGCGCAGCCCATATCCGATAGCGGGAATCTCCAGCGTTGCCAGGGAATCCAGGTAACAGGCCGCCAACCTGCCCAGTCCGCCATTGCCCAGGCCAGGTTCTTCTTCCTGATCCAAGAAGTAATCTAGATTGGCACCGACCCGAGCAAAGGCCTGGCTGATGGTCGGAAAGATGCCCAGGTTTAACAGATTGTTTCCCAAGTGCGGTCCCGGCAGGTATTCAGCCGAAAAGTAGCAGACCACCTTTACCTTCTGTTTGACATAAGCCATGCTGGTATTGATCCATCGCTGCAGCAGGCGTTTGCGCACCGTCAGGGCAAAAGCGTGGTAAATATCCTGGAGGGTGGCGACAAGGGGTGATTTACCCAAGTAGTAAAAGAGGTTTTCATTCAAATCCCGCCCCAGGCTTTCCATATCCAGATCGTTATCCGAGGCTTCCTTTATTATAAAAGGTGTCGTTTTCTCTTCAATTGCCATGTTTTCTATCTCGGCCGGCCGGTTATTTTAAAGGTAATACGCTAGCTTTAGGTTTGTTCAGCCAGATTCGATCTTAACTTGCCGTCATTTTCAGCAAAATTGCGCCAAAACTCAAACCGTTGTTTTCCTATTATGGCACTTCTGAGGGCCATGTGGCAAATGAATTCGCTTGCGGTTCCTTATCTTCCACCAGATTCTGAGAAATTTGATCAAGGAGCGGTGCACAGCGCCCACCCTGCAGTACTACACCACCGACAGGCCCATCCGTAGCCGCAAATCTTGTATTCGTCCCACACAACTGAAGTGTTACAATTTTCTTAAAAATGATTATAAAATTTCTTTATATCAGATATAAATTATCCTATAATTATTTTTAATTATTTCCCCCGTACTATGGTTTCACAATTGCAGGCAACCAAGAAGGAGGATGTCACATGGCACAGGAGCGAGACAATGCGTTAGAGCATCTCCATCCGCTTTTTCGGGAAAAGGTCAAGGCCTTACTGGAGAAATTGGCTGCCGAGGGACTTCCTTTCCTCGTGTTTGAGGGATTTCGCAGCCCTCAGAGGCAGCGCCGTCTCTATGCCCAAGGGCGTACAACTCCGGGGCGTATCGTGACCAAGGCCAGACCCTGGCTGTCAAATCACCAATACGGCGTGGCTGCGGATTTTGTCCTCTTTGAGCACAACGCCTGGAGTTGGGACGATTCCGGCGCTAAAGGCAAGTGGTGGGATCGACTACATGAGTTAGGTCGGGAGGTGGGTCTTGAGCCCTTGAGTTGGGAGAAACCACACCTGCAATTGCAGGGCCTACAGGTCGGCGTCCTCCACGCCGGTCAATATCCGTCTGGCGGCGATGAAACCTGGTCGGGGAATTTAGCGGCGGCGATTGATAATTGGAGTGGCGAACCCGAAGCCCCGCCGGTTCCCGGAGAGGCCCCGGAACGCCCCGGGTTGTCCGAGGTGCGCGTCGCCCAAGCGCTGCAGCTGGGGGCCAAGGGATCCGAAGTTTTAGAGCTCCAGAAGCGGCTGAAGGATTTGCGGTTTGATCCCGGGCGCCTGGATGGCGTCTTTGATTCCGGTACTGAGGCGGCCGTCGTCGCTTTTCAAAAGAGCGAAGATCTTCTGGCCGATGGCATCGTCGGCCCCAAGACCTTGGCTGCCCTGGAGCTGGCAGAAACGGAGGAAGCCGCGGGTGAGACGCTGTTGCTGCAGGTCGGCGCCAGCGGCCCGCATGTCGAGGCGCTGCAGAAACAGTTGGCCGCTTTAGGTTTTGATCCCGGACCCTTGGACGGAGTTTTTGGAGAAAAAACCGAAAGAGCCGTGCTTGCCTTTCAAGAGAGCCGGGAGTTGGATGCCGATGGCATTGCCGGGCCGCAGACCATGGCGGCCCTGAGTTTACAGGCGCCTCCGATTCAGCCCGCCAAGGCTTTAGGTCTGGCGCCGGACGTGACCGTCGACCTGGTGGCGGAGATGTTTCCCGACGCACCCATTAATAATATTAAACGGTATCTGCCTTATGTGTTGAAAGCCCTGAAGGATGCCGGTTTAGAAGATAAAAAGATGGTGTTGATGGCCCTTTCCACCATCCGGGCGGAGACTGCGGGGTTTGAACCTATCAGTGAATATAAATCAAAGTACAATACCTCTCCTGCGGGTCACCCCTATGATCTCTATGATTTCCGCCGGGATCTGGGCAATCAGGGCCAAGGCGACGGTGAGCGGTTTAAGGGGCGAGGTTTTATCCAATTGACCGGCCGCCATAATTATCAAAAATACAGCCGGGAATTAAATCTGGGGGATGAACTGGTCAACCACCCTGATAAGGCCAACGATCCTGAGATCGCTGCCCGGATTCTGGCTCTGTTCCTCAAGGATAAAGAAAGGCCTATCAAAGAGGCGTTGTTAGACGGGAGTCTGGCCACCGCCCGCCGTCTGGTCAATGGCGGTCGCCACGGACTGCAGGCCTTCACCGAGGCCTTTGAGATCGGCGAGAGTCTTTTGGCCTGAACAGACCGAGGCAATCCGCCTTCTGGTGTGGTTTCCTTAGGTCTGACGGCCCTTACTTTTCAGGCTTAATCAGGGGGACAAAGGCCACCGGGCAGAGCATTTCTTCCCGGAAGTTATGACCGTCCCTGGTGAGGCGAAGGAGGTATTGCGGGCCAAAGAGGGAGCCTAGGGGAATAATGAGGCGGCCGCCGTCTTTGAGTTGGGCTTTCAGGACGGGGGGAATTTCCCGGGTGGCGGCAGTGACGATGATAGCGTCGAAAGGGGCGGCTTCCGGCCAACCTTGGTAGCCGTCGCCGCATTTGACCTGAACCTGGTGGTAGCCCAGCTTCTGCAGACGGTCGGCCGCGCTCCGGGCCAATTCGGGCGAGATCTCGATAGTATAAACCTGATCGGTCAAGGTAGCCAGAACCGCCGCCTGGTAGCCGGAACCAGTGCCGACCTCCAGCACCCGCTGGCCGGATTGTACCGCCGCCGCCTGAGTCATCAGGGCGACGATGTAGGGTTGGGAGATGGTGGCGCCATGGCCGATGGGCAGGGGATGGTCGTTATAGGCCCATCGCTCCAGATGTTGAGGCACAAACAGATGGCGCGGGGTTTGGGCCATGGCCGCCAAAACCCGAACGTCAATGATATCCCGGCCTTTTAAATCCTTTTCCACCATGCGCGCCCTGGCTTCGGCAAAGGAGTCTGCCGCGGCGCCTTGGCCCGCCAGGACAAGGACAAAAAATATCACGATAACCCAGCACCGATAGAACCGCTTTCGGTTCCTGGTCTTCGGTTGAATATTCTCTGTGATATCAAAGAGTATTTTGTTAAGGAAATGAGCTTTCAAAACCTCATTCGATCACTAGAGGAGCTGAAGACTGGTATAAGGTTTTGCGGGTGTGGCTCCAATGTGATGTGTCTGAATTCGATTTAATAGACTGAATTAGACTAATTTAACATCAAAGTGAGAGTTTAGAACAGATGACTTAAAGGTCGATCGGATAAGGTGGAACAGGCTTTCGGCCTGTTCAATATTGCACAGGCGGGACGCCTGTGCCACCGAAAGTTTTTCAATTTCTCCATATTTGACATCAAATTAGTATTAGAACCTTTCTTGACGATCTACCGTCCGTTCGCCCTGAGCTCTGTCGACCACGGTGCGTAATCTGCTGATGGCGGCCTTATAGTCGGGTTGATTGAAGATGGCGCTGCCGGCGACGAAGATATCGGCCCCGGCCCTGGCCATGATTGCGATTGTTTCAAGGTTGGCTCCGCCATCAACCTCGATGGCCACGGGGAGGTTCAAGCGATCGATAATCTCCCGGAGCTTTTCAATCTTGGGAGAGACGGCGTTGATAAATTCCTGGCCCCCGAAGCCGGGGTTGACGGTCATCAACAGCACCATATCCACTTCTTCCAAAACGTACGTGATGGTTTCCAGAGGGGTGGCCGGATTTAGGACGACCCCAGGTTTGCAGCCTAATCGGCGAATTTCGGTTAGGGTCCGATGCAGGTGGGTGGAGGCCTCCACGTGCACCGAAATAATATTGGCACCAGCCTCGACAAAATCGGCTATATACCCCTCCGGCTGAGCAATCATCAGGTGGACGTCAAAAGGCAGGTCGGTAATCTTTCGCAAGGCCTTGATCACCGGCGGTCCGATAGTGATGTTCGGGACAAAGTGCCCATCCATAACATCAATATGAATCCAATCGGCGCCGGCCTCCACCACTGCTCGAACTTCCTTCCCAAGACAGGAAAAATCTGCGGACAGAATTGAGGGAGCAATGATAGCCATGGGTATGATCTCCTTGGATGAGTAGGCAGTAGGCGGCCGGCGGTGAGCAGCAAAGTAACGGTATTCTTTTTGATGCTTCGCAGAAGGCCAACTTTATGATAATTAAATGGCCAGGTGCTGTCAAGGCGGTCAAATTTTGCGACCCACAACACTGCAGCCCCAGAAGGCGGGAGGCGCTGCGCTTTCTCGCCCTACAACACTGCAGCAGCGGCAGGTCGATCCGATGGGGGCAAATCTTATATAAAAACAGTGAGCCGTGAGCCGTGAGCAGCAAAAACATTATTGTGAGCAGCCGCCACGATTCTGTTTTTATGCTTCGTTGTGTTCGGCAGAACATGTGCACTTGTATGAAAGAAGGTGGTGCAGGCTTTGCAGCCGGCACGCTGATGCACAGGCCAGGAGGCCTATGCCACCAATTATTCTTTCATGCTTCGTTGTGGTCTTGAAAACATGTGAACTTGTATTAGCTCCAAACAACTGAGTGTTACCAAATAGGAATTTTTATCGACTGAGGTATTATGAGGGCGGTCATACAACGGGTCAAGTCGGCGGCAGTCAGGGTGGACGGCGAGATTGTCGGTCAGATTGATCAAGGTCTCTTGGTATTGGCAGGAGTGGCCAAGGAAGACGGTCCAGACGATGTTGCCTATCTAGCCAATAAAATTGCTAATCTTCGTATATTCCCGGAACAGAACAGATTGCTGCATTTCACGACGGCGGAGGTAGGAGGAGCGGTTTTGGTAGTCCCGCAATTCACGCTGTTAGGTGACTGCCGCAAGGGTCGGCGGCCTTCTTTTGATCAATCGGCGCCGCCGGAGTTGGCGGAGAAACTTTATGAGGAGCTGGTGGCGGCGTTGGCCGGATTAGGGCTTCCCGTAGCTACCGGTCGTTTTCGGGCCATGATGGAGGTCAGCCTAATCAATGACGGGCCGGTAACGCTCCTGTTGGACAGCAAAAAGCTTTTTTAGGGGGCGCTGTAGTCTTGAAATACCCGTCCCGGATATTCCACTTTGAGTCGCTGGGTGAGGGTTTTATGCAGGAGGTTGGCTTCCTCCGGATCCTGGCAGCACTTAACCAGACAGGGGTTTTTTAATCTCAAACCTTGGGGAAGATAGAAAAAATTGGCTGCAAAGACTGCGGTTTCAAAAGTAGTGGCGTCTTTCTTAATGGTGGAAATGAGATAACGCCGACCGGTCTGCCGGTTGCGCACCCGATTAAAAAGCCCTGCCATTGATTCTAGCTCCTTGTATCGCCAACACAACGGGTGCTGGTCTTCACCTTGCTCTTGCCGATCTTCTTTTTCTGATAGCTGCCGGAGGAATACTTCTTTTTGATGCTTGTTTGAGTTCCGGTGCCAGAGACAACTCCGGCGCTTAGCACCTTCCGTTTAGGGGTTTTACCCTTTACATACTTTCGGGTCCTGCTCTTGGCCGAAGCCCTGGCGTAAGTGCCAGGCCGTCGCAGAGACTCTTCTACCGGCGGCAGTTTGGCAATCGGGGCGCCGCATTCCGCAAACCCTTTTTCGATCAGGGTCCGAAGATCGGCCCATTTTCCCTGGCTTCCCATCATCGAGACAATGATCCGCTTGTCGCCGTTCCGGAACAATCCCACATAGGTATGTTTTGAAGCCCGGGTATAGCCAGTCTTCCCTGCTACGGCGTATTCCGTAGTAAAGAGAAAGCGGTTGTGGTTGTAGACTTCCTTACCGTCCTGCAAGGTGAAGGTCTTGGTATTCATGATCCTGGCCAGGGTAGGGTTTTGCATAGCTTTCCGAAAGATAAAGGCCAGGTCATAAGCTGTGGAATACTGTCCTTCGGAGGGAAGTCCCGAGGCGGTCTCAAAATTTGTCCGATATGCCCCCATTTCCCGGAGTTGCTTGGTCATGAAGCGGGCGAAACGGTCTTCCGAGCCGCTCACCCGCTCGCCCAAGGCCCTGGCGGCGTCATTGGCCGAAGCAAGCAATATGGCATAGAGCATGTCGTTGACGTTGTAAATCTCTCCCGGCTTGAGATATATCTTTGAGGCCGGGGCTTGAGCGGCGTTTACGCTTACCGGCACTTTATCCTGCAATTGCAAGGTATTGATGGCTACGAGCGCCGTTCCGACCTTCAGGGTGCTGGCCGGCGGCAACATCATCTGATGATTCTGGGCAGAGAGTATTGTGCCCGTATCGGCATCCATAATACAATAGGCGATGGCGCGAACCGGGTTGTCAGTTTCCGCCGCTGCCCGTCCTCCCACCACAACCATCAGGCATACGACCCATATGGCCAAGCTCCTGCGGCCCATCGGCGCCTCCTTGTCTGATTGATGTCCGTACAGATGTTTGGAGGATATTATAGAGGGCAGGGGACTTTCTGTAAAGGCAGGAATGAAGGAGGTTGACGAATTATATCGTTTCCGGTTTCCGGTAAAGAGATATTGCAGGATTAAATTATTGGGGACAGAGTTAGTTGCGGGTCAGACTGCGATTGGCATTATAACAATAATCTCAGAAAAGTGTTCGTGAACAGGAAGCGCCACAAGGCAAGGAAAAGCACGGTGTGGCCACCCGTACTCCGTATTTTTTTTCCCCTGATCCCTAATCCCTTCTCCGAGGCAGGAGGTTAAGAAGCAGATTTAAGGCTGCGATGCCCGTGGCGAGAAGAAAGGCTCGCTGGAAGCAGGGTAGCCCCAGACAGAGACCTTCTTCCAAATTTGCCTGGGGTTGATCTGCTACCGCGGCTACCGTCACCATGAGGGCGATGCCCAGTAGCGAACCGATATTCTTGAGCACCGAATTGGTTCCGGCGGCCAATCCGAGCATCTCCGGTCTGATGCCTTGCAATACATCGTTTAAATTAGGGGCTTGAAACAGGCCGAACCCGGTGCCGACAATGGCCAAAACCAGTGCTACCGAAGTCAAGGGAGTCTCTGCCCGCAGCCACATAAGTGTTCCCAGACCTAAGACAATCAGTGCGGCGCCCAGTCGCAGGACAGTCAGATTGTTCCACCGGTCAGCCAGGAACCCTCCCACCGGCGATACCAGGGCGCTGGAGATGCTGATCGCTGCCAGCAGCCAGCCAACGGCCTCGATGGGTAGCAGGAATATTTCCACGAGAAAAAAAGGCAACAGGAAGAAAGTTCCCATTACCGCAGCGAAGTTCAACACCGTCACGGCTGAGCCAAGCCTGAAGGCCTGACTGCCCCAGAGCTCTCTATGCAGCAGGGGGGTTTCCTGGTGTCGTTCCACCAGCAGGAGCAGAATAAACATGCAAACGGCAGCTCCCAAAGTTGTCAGCGTCCTCCCGGCCAGCCAGCCTTGAGACCGCACCTGGGTCAAGGCCCAGGTCAGCAGGGAGATACTGATCATCAAAAGCAGACCACCGGGCCAGTCCAGGGCATGACGGCGCCATGTCGCTGCAGAGGGCAGGGCATTCAAGCGGTGGCTGCCGACCAGGAACACCGCTCCACAGATGGGCAGGTTGAGAAAAAACACATACGGCCAACCGAAAGCCGAGGTGATGAAACCTCCCAGGGGCGCACCAATGCTTATGCCGGAGGCGAAGGCGGTGGAATACAGGCCGAGGGCAAAACCTCGCTCCCCTTCATCGAATATTGTGGTGATGATCTTGGGGGCCAGTCCTAACATCAAAGCCCCGCCCATTCCCTGAATAGCTCTGAAAAACACCAGCCCGCCGGCGTTCCTGCTTATGCCGCAGGCTGCGGAAGCAAGACCAAAAATGACCACTCCCGCCAGAAATAATCGTCCCGGGGCCAACATGTCGCCCAGACGTCCGCTGATAAACAACAGAGAGGCGGTGCTGATCAAATAGGCCATCATCACCCAGGAGATCGCCGCCAGCGAGGTTTCTAGATCCTGGGTGATATGGGGGAGGGCGACGTTGACGATGCTCGTGTCCAAGGTGGCCATAAAGGCCCCCATTGAGACAGTGAACAGCATCGGACCGCGCCGCTCCGATTGGACTTCAGCCATAGTTTAGCTGATCTTGCCCAACTCCCGGAGATATTCTCCAGGATCATGGAATCCGACAAACCGATGTTTTTCCTGTCCTTGAGGTGATAGTATCAGGGTTGTGGGGGCACCTTTGACGTCGAATTTTTTCACCAGGTCCATGCGTCCCCGACCTTCATGGCGTACCGGGACAAATCCGGCGTTAACTGCGGCGACTACTTTTTCATCCACCAGAGTCTCTTTGTGCAACCTGGCGCAGTGACCGCAGCCATCCATATACAGCTCTAATAATATCGGCCTGTTTGAGGTGCTGGCTTCTTTAACGGCGGCTTCATAATCCGGTTGCCATAGAACGTCGCTCATGTCTGCTCCTTTATACGTATTTATATGCCCTTTACCGCGAATGGCCAAGGCTGATCAAAAACCGCCAACAATGTGGGTTAATCGGTTTAGCTTATAGTAATGCGTCCGCTGCTCGGCGTCAACCTTGTTATCATGAGGTGTTAAACTTGTCAGATGAGATCATCCGAAGCGGTAAGCGGCGGCACAGGCTCCCTCACTGGAAACCATACAGGGGCCGATCGGATGGGAAGGGGTGCAGGAGTCGCCGAAGAGGGGACACTGCAATGGCCGTAGGAACCCACGCAATACTTCGCCACAATGACACGGGGTAGGCAAGGGCGGGGGTACAGCCGCCAGGATCCGGGCGAATCTGTATTTGGCATCAAAATGGCGAAACCTTGGCTGGAGACTGATACCACTGCCAGGAATGAGACCCAGGCCGCGCCAGTAGGAGTCGCTGGCTAGGAAAACCTCTTGAATGACTGCCTGTGCTTTAGGATTGGCCGGGCGGGAAACGGCACGCTGGTAGACATTGGCAACGTGAGGCCGACCTCTTCGCAATTGGCTTAATATGGACTCTACTCCCAATAAAATGTCCAGGGGTTCAAAGCCGGTGACGGCACAGGGCAGACGAAAGGTAGCGGGGATAAAATCAAAAACTGCCGAGCCCGTAACGGCACTGACGTGTCCCGGCAGCAAGAGTCCGGAAATCTGGGTCTCACCGCGGCTAAGGAGGGCCTGAAGGGCAGCGGGCATGGTCTTATGGACACAGTAGACAGTAAAATTTTCCAGGTTAGCCTCTGCAGCAGTGAGAATGGCCAGGGCAGTGGCTGGCATGGTGGTCTCGAAGCCGACGCCGAAGAAGATGATCTGTTTGTCAGGTTCGAGGCGGGCGATCTCCACGGCGTCAAAGGGAGAATAGATGACCCGGACGTCGGTGCCAACGGCACGCCGCTGATCCAGGGAGGTGTGGCTGCCCGGTACCCGAACCATATCGCCAAAGGTCGCTAAAACGACGCCAGGTTGCATGCCCAGGGCCAGATAGCCGTCTAAATCGTGCTGGTCAGTAACACAGACCGGGCAGCCGGGTCCGGAAATCAGATTAATGCCATCGGGCAGGAGCATCTTCAGGCCGAAACGGGCTACTGACATAGTGTGAGTGCCGCAGACCTCCATGATAGTGGCCGGTCCGGTTTTCACAGTGTGCAGCCGGCGAATGAGCTGGCGCACCAAGTGTTGGTCACGATATTCTTCACTGTATTTCATCGATCATTTTCCGCAGCAAAGCCAAGGTTTCAGAGGCCTGTTCCGGGTCGACCCGGGCAATGGCCAGGCCGGCGTGCACCAAAACATAGTCACCCTCATGAGCCTCAGGCAATAAATCCAGCCGAGCCTCCCGGATGATGCCATCAACCTCCATAGTGGCGATGAGCCCCTGGATTTCGATAATTTTCATAGGTATGGCAAGACACATGTGAGTAAGAGTTTCGAGTTCCAAGTTTTGAGTTTGGAGTGCTGAGTGTTAGTATCGTTTAAGGTGTCTCGGCGGAATAGTTACTGCTCCCGGTCCAAAACCGCCGCTGCTACTGCTATCTGGCCCAAGGCGATACCGCCGTCATTGGCTGGCGTCTGCCGGTGAAAGATCACCTCGAAACCCGCCTTGGTGAGGAGTTCTTTCGTTCTTAAAAAGAGCCGGGCGTTCTGCCAAACCCCTCCGGAGAGGGCCACCAGGTTGAGCCGCAGGCGCCCTCGCAGGGTGAGGCAGGCGGCAACGCACCCACGGGCCAGGGATTCGTGGAAACGGGCGGAGATGACGGCCGGTACGACACCCCTTTGGCGGTCTTCCACTACCTGGCGGAAAAGGGCAATCGTGTCAATGACAAGTTGATTGTGATGATGACCGATCTTGAGAGGATAATACCCCCAATCTTGTCCTTCCGCCACCATTTCGAGCTCGAGCGCCGGCTGGCCTTCATAGGTGCGCTCCCGGCAGATGTCGAGGGCAGCGGCTACCGCGTCAAAAAGGCGGCCGGCACTGGTAGTGACCGGTGAATGCCAACCGGTGGTGATCTGTCGCAGGAGGAGGCGTTCTTGGAGGGGAGAAAACCTCAGACCCAGCCTGGCGGCTTGGGAAAGGGCGGCTTCGCCATAAACGGCGAAGAGATATGACAGGGCCATAAAATTGGGATTTTGAGCTGCGGCGTCCCCCCCAGGAAGCACAACCGGAGCAAAATGGCCGACCCGGGTATAATCGGCAAGATCAGCAGCTAAAATTTCCCCTCCCCATATGGTGCCATCAGGTCCATAACCGGCGCCGTCGAAGGCCAGGCCAAGACAGCGCTCCAGCCGGCCGTTTTCCGCCAGGCAGGCGGCGATATGGGCATGATGATGTTGGACGGCGATTAGACGGACATTATCCAGTCCCTTGGCATAGGAGGTGCTTACATATCCCGGGTGCAGATCGTGCGCCGCTACAGTGGGGCGGCGGCGGCTCAAGGTCTGGAAGTGGTCGATAGCGCAGCGGTAATAATCAATAGTCTCAACGAGGTCCAGGTTGCCAAGGTGTTGACTGAGCAGCGCCGTCCGGCGCCAGGCCAGGCCGAAGGTAGTCTTGTCCTGGGCGCCCACTCCTAACAGATCCTCCCGGCAGGGGAGGGGAAGTTGAATCGTATCTGGGACATACCCCCGGGCCCGGCGGAGAATAATGGTGGAACCGTCGTGCAGTGGCCGTACCACGGAATCGTCGCAGGGGACATGGATGTCGCGGTTATGGAAGAGAAAGGCGTCCGCCAGTTCTCCTAATGTGCGGCGCGCTTCGTCGTTGGTAAATGCCAGGGGTTCTTCGCTGCGGTTGCCGCTGGTCATAACCAGAGCGTCGGGTGAGTGCTGAAAAAGCAACAGATGTAAAGGGGTGTAGGGCAGCATGAGACCCAGATACCTGTTGCCGGGGGCGAGGCTTGCCGCGATGCCGGGGTTGGCCCGTTGGCGGGCGAGTACGATCGGGCTGGCAGGTGATCTCAGCCAGGACTTTTCGAACCTGTTGAGTTCACAGATTGCCTCGGCGGCGGCCAGGTCCCGAACCATGACGGCAAAGGGTTTGTCTCGACGTCCTTTACGCTGCCGCAGTAACTGGACGACAGGCTCCTGGCGGGCATCACAAGCCAGGTGGAAGCCGCCAAGGCTTTTGATGGCTATAATTTTCCCGTTCCAGAGCATTTCTGCTGCTCGGGTCAGGCACTCCCTGCTCCTTCGCCGGCCGCCGATCTCCAGCCACACGACCGGGCCGCAGGCCGGGCAGGCTGTGGGTTCGGCGTGGAACCGCCGATCCAGGGGGTTTTCATATTCTTGCCGGCAGGCGTCGCACATCGCAAAGCCAGCCATAGTGGTATGGGCCCGGTCATACGGGAGGTTTTTGATAATAGTGAAGCGAGGGCCACAGTTGGTGCAGTTGGTAAACGGATAGAAATACCTTCTATTCTGCTGGCTTAAAATCTCAGCGGCGCAGTCCGGGCAGAGGCCGATATCGGCGGGAATAACCGCCGCGGCCTCGCCAGAGCCGTGACTGGCGAGGATAGAAAAATTCTCTTCACCGAGGGGGGGAGCGTCTTCACTCACTACCTCCTGGAGACAGGCCAGGATGGGGGCTGAATCGGTAAGGTCGCGGCAAAACGCCTCTAAGCCCTCAGGTAGACCTTCAACCGCAATCTCGACGCAGCTAGGCGTGTTCCGAACATAGCCACCGAGGCAATGTTTCAGCGCCAACCGGTAAATAAACGGCCGGAAGCCGACTCCTTGCACGATGCCGGAAATCCTGAGATTCCTTCTGATTCGCATCTCAGACCTAAAAAGTTTAATATTCACGTTTCTTGGAGGGAAACACTTCAGTTAACCGACGCCTCAGGTAGTAGAGGATATCGTTTTTTGCTTTAAATTTATCACATCTTACCGCCTCCGTAATCTTCTTTCCGGAAGACAGGGGTTGGAGGAAAGGTGCCGGCGAGAATTTGTCCTTACTGAAAGCTGTTAAAAAATCGGTTTTTTCTATTACCCTGAGCCCAGCGAAGGGTCTCATACTTTTAGAAATTCAAGATTTTCCGCTATACTCAGAATGACACCAGAGGGAAAAGTGGATTTTGTAGGAATCTCGTTATCAACTGAATAAACGAGAGTTAGGCAGTGTTTTCCCGTAGGTGGGTAAGACAACCGGACAGTTCGGTTATCAGTGTGATCAGGTTTAAAAAAAACAGGCCGGGGTCGAATGCTCGGCCCCGGCCTGTACCTTAGGCAGTTTCTCTTTGATGTGAAATAAACTGAACCGGTGACGCGGACCTCTATGCCCGCCATCTTTGAGAATTTGCTGCTTTCCGAGGTGAATGTGGTGATACTGCAGAGACGGTCCGGTTCTACAGCCCCGAAGTGGTTACATCGCCTTACCGGGCATGATGTGGCGGCGGTCCACTCCCGGGGCCTTTGCCCATATCGGGTCCAGGAGCCATACCGAAGCCATGGCCCCTCCCCATTTCGAAATCAGGGGCAATCTGCTTGGCTTCCGACTGGAAGGCCGTCATTTTCTCCTTCATCTGGTCTCTTAGGGTGTTCAACTCCTTCTGCTTAGCCTGGATAGCATTCTGGTCAGGCTTTTCCGCCTTCCGCAAGGCCGCCAGTTCCGCATGCTTAACCATCATCTGTTTGCGCACATCGGCAGTGTTGGCATGAAACTTTTCCTGCAGGTCGAAAATCTTGCCGGCCTGCTCCGGGGTGAGATTCATCATCCCGGGGCCATGGCCCTGGCCTTTACCCATGGGCTGCGCCCAGACAGACGGCGCCAGACCAAGACTCAACGTCAGGGCCAAGACCAACAACAACGATAATTTTTCTGATTTCTGCACTTAATTTTTCTCCTCTGTCTCTTATGGGAAATCTCAGTCCGGTTCTCCGGATTTCATTAATGAAAACGCTTCCGGCATATTAATCCGGCGCGTAGGGTTTAGGTTAACGTTGCCCGCCATCTCAGTCAGGGGCGCAACTCCGAAAGGTCGGGCCTTTTTCCCGACCAAAAAAACCTGACGGCAAACGGCTCCAACTTCCGGGGTTATTGCCGTTACTGTTGCCGATCTCCTTCGGGAGGAGCAGGAGGTCTCTGGAAATCACCTTTCTGCTGGCCATTTTTGGGAGGAGCAGGAAGTCTCTGGAAATCACCTTTCTGCTGGCCATTTTTGGGAGGAGCAGGCGGTTTCTGAAAATCACCTTTCTGCTGGCTACCTTCGGGAGGAGCAGGCGGTCTCTGGAAATCACTCTGCTTTCGATCATGTCTTGATTTATGATGGTGGCTCTGCCGATATTTTTTCTCTTGACCGGGGGGTTGGTCATCACCATGCCAACCAGTCTTTTTGCCCTTGTCCCATCCGGGTGGCTGGTCTCCAGGGTGTTTATCTGTCTCATAACCCCACGTTTCCCGGTCTCTTTGGTGCGATTGTTTTCCCTGGGCCCAGCTTGGTGAACTAAAGGCCAGAAATGCCAGCACGAGGAAAATCGACCAAACCCATCTACCAGAATACATATTTTTCTCCTTTAAAAGCGATAACTTAACCGTCTTCTGAAATTATAGCCTCCTATACCTATGCCGGGGATTTTGAGTCCGCTTACCTGGACCTCATTCATATAAACCCTTCAGCCTTGTTAGTCCGGCGCCTTGGATTTGGATTAACCGTAATACTTCAGCTATCTAAAAGAATAGATCAAGGATTGGTGTGCGGTGCTCACCCTACGGTCCTATAGCACCGACAGGGCCGCCTGTAGGGGCGAATCTTGTATTCGCCCCGAACAACTTTTTGACATTCTGACCATAGGGAAGGATCTTAACCTCATAGGAAGTTGAAAAAAGTATAATCTTTTTTTATATATCTTGTGATAAAATAAATCGTTGGGAAATGTTTTGTCTATGGTTATTTCAATAACTTGGAAAACTGGAATCCGGAGCAATCTTATCTTCCGACTAATTGCCATTGCCTATCAGTCAACCGCGAACCATGAAAATCATCTGCCGGTGGCACAGGCTTCCGGTCCTTGCTGCGGTTATTTTCTTATTAACTCAAAACCCGAAACTCAAAACTTATTTTCTTGGTATTGTCTTGGAGTGGTGGTTGTTAATATTTTCCGGTTTGATGTTTTATGAAGGTGTTTTCCGAGATACTTGCCCGATTACCTGGGCTTTTTTCAGTGGAGTTGGGGATAGATGTGGCCGCCAACCCACAACAGCGACAGCGCTGGTTTTTGGCAGCCATTCTTTTTGGTGGCCGTATTTCCGGGAAATTGGCAGCCCACACCTATAAGGTCTTTGCAGAGCAGGATGCAGTCCGGCCGGAAGTTATCGTGGCCCTGGGTTGGGATCGGCTGGTAACCTTGCTTGACCGGGGCGGCTATACCCGCTGTGACTATAAAACCGCCACCAAGCTTCTCGCAGTCATGGGCGCCTTGGTGGATCAGTATGAAGCTGACCTGGAGAGACTCCATGACCGGGCTCAGAGCGCCGATGATTTGGAAGTTCGCCTACAGAACTTGGGTGCCGGGATCGGACCGGTTACGGTCAATATTTTTTTACGGGAACTTCGGGGAATCTGGTCCAAGGCGGATCCACCATTGAGTTTCCTAACCCAATTATCATCCGAGAATTTAGGTATATTACCATCAGGAATATCGCCGCGTCAAGCTCTGGAGACGTTACAGGCTGAATGGCGGTCCCAGCCGGTAGAAGGGCGGGCATTTTCTGACCTGGAGGCGGCCCTGGTCCGTCTTGGGCGGGATTTTTGCAGGAAAAAGTCGGATTCCCTTTGCCCTTTGGGAACTTGGTGTCGGAAGCGCACCTGTCCCCACAAAAGCCCACGTTCTTATACCTTAAGCTGACAATAATAGTCTCTCGTCTCTGTTTGTTTGACCGGTCTTTAGGGTTTTACCGAAAAATAAGTTTCGCGCTTCAATTTCCGAGTTTCGGGCTAAGAGAAAAAGATTCGACCCAGGCTGGAAGTTTGTGCCACGGACAGATGATTCTCATGGTTTGCGGGTGGCCGATAGGCATTGACAATCAGTCTATTTTTAGGTTTCAGGAACGAAGGCTGTGACAATTTCTTGACAGCAGCATCGTATCCGATTATGGTGTTTACATATTTACCTTTTTTCTGTGGTAAGGAAGACCGGCTATGTCCCAGGCAAGCATTCTAGTGGTTGATGACTCCAGTGCGGTGCGGGACAACCTCAGCGAACTCTTGACCGAGGAGGGCTATGAGGTAGATAGCTGTCCTGACGGCGAGGCAGCCTTGAATCTCCTGTCTCAGCGAACTTATGAAGTAGTGCTTACTGATCTCTCTATGCCTAAGTGCGATGGGATGGAGGTGCTGAAATACCTGGTCGAGCATTTCCCAGGAACAAGTTGTATTATCATTACCGGTTATGGCACCATTCAAAACGCGGTAGACGCCATGCGCTTAGGGGCTTACGATTATCTCTGCAAGCCGGTCGAATCTCAGGAACTTTTAGTGGTCGTGGCCCGGGCCCTGGAACACCAGCGCCTGCAGTGGGAAAATATCCTGCTCAAAAAGCAGCTCCGGGAAAAATTCGGTTTTGACAACATTATCGGCGTCAGCGAGCCTATGTGCCAGGTATTTGATGTTATCCGCAAGGTGGCGGATACCGACAGCACGGTGTTGATCCTGGGTGAATCGGGGACCGGCAAGGAGTTGGTGGCTCGGGCTATACATTACAACAGCTCACGGCAGGCCAACCCTCTCATTCCGGTGAATTGCGGGGCCATCCCCGAAGATTTGTTGGAGAGCGAATTGTTCGGGCACGAACGGGGTGCCTTCACTCATGCAATTCGCACCCGCATCGGACGTTTTGAGCAGGCCCATGGAGGAACTATTTTCCTTGATGAGATCGGTGATATGAGTCCCAACCTGCAGGTTAAAATCCTGAGGGTCTTGCAGGACCATCAATTTGAACGCATCGGCGGCCAGAAAACCCTAAAAGTGGATATCCGGGTCATTGCCGCTACGAACCGAGACCTTCAGGAACTGGTCCAGACCGGCAGGTTCAGAGAGGATTTGTATTACCGGTTGAACGTTATTCCCATCATTATTCCACCGCTGCGCCAGCGCCGCTCCGATATCCCCATCCTGGTGAATTACTTTATCCAGGAATTCAGTCGTAAAAGGAAGAAACCGACCATCCGGATATCGCCTGCTGCCATGCGCCTCCTCGAAGACTATGCCTGGCCGGGCAACGTGCGAGAATTGGAAAACCTTATTGAGCGTATGGTAATTCTGTCTGAGGGTGAAATAATAGATGCCCATGACCTGCCGGAACACCTGCAGCTCACCCCGCAAGAAGCGATGAGATTCAGCGCTGAAATACCCGTAGGTGGTCTGCCGCTCCAAAAAATGGTGTCAGACTTCGAACGGCAGCTGATTATCAAGGCTTTGAAACAGACCGGTTGGGTCAAAAACCAGGCGGCGCAGTTGCTTCGGCTCAATCGAACCACCCTGGTGGAGAAAATCAAGAAACAGAAAATCAGCCGTTCATCTCCTTAACCGAAAGCCTATCTTTCCAGGTTTATATAAAAACAGTGGGCAGTGGGCGGTGAGCAGAAAAAATATTATTGTGAGCAGCAGCCACGGTTCTGTTTTCATGCTTCGTTGTGTTCCTCAGAATATGAGGATTTGTATTTTTGAGGTATTCACTTAAGAGGTCAGTGTGTCCCGACAAGAAGCTCGTTTAGCCGCAGTGTATGCCATGAGTCACAACGCCCTGCAGATACTGGCGCCAAGGCAGACTTCTTCCTTTGACCAAGATTTTCGACTCTGGGCAGCCAATCCCGGCGGACTGGCAGTCAAAGAACATCTGGGAGTCCAAGAGGCTGCAATCCTGGATTTTCCGGGGCGGCGCTCTGCTGCCGCCAAGGGATATTCCTATCAGGCCGGTAATTCTCGAGGACTCGATACCACTCTGGTAGCTGGCATGTTCTTTCAGGTTATACTCGAAGCCGAACATCTGCCGGGGAATACTTTGGAACGGACCAGTTATGTCAAAAAGGCGGTAAAAAATTTTCTGGTCCAACGATTGGCCGGGCAGATCAGCCTGTCTCAATTTTTTCGTTTGGTGCAGATTATCGAACACGAGGTGGCTTATTACTTTCACCGTCTCCAAGGGGAGTGGTTGTCACCGGGAGATGCCTGCCCCCCCTTTATCTCGCCGACGGAAACGGCTTCTGTGGTTATTCCTTTTCAGCCAGTGCAGGAAAGTGTCTTGCGACGCGCCCTTGACCAACTGCCTTTACCTCATCAGGCTAATCGCAAACTTTCCCCCCCGGGATTGTTAAAGTTTTTGGTGGAAACCCAAGGACAGTGGTTTCGTCTTCTGGATTTCGAAGCTCACTTCCGCCTGAATAAGAAGACTGCGTGGACATACCTGACCTTATTGCTGCAGCACCAAATCCTGCAGCACAATGAGGAGAAGGCCAATAAGGTTCGCTATGCCCTGTCCCTTGAATTCATGGCGTCAGAGACTGCAAATCAGAAACTCGAACTGAAATAATTGCTAGATGATAATCATCAGGTGAGGATGCCATGGCATTAGAATTTAAACTTCCGGACGTGGGGGAGGGTTTGACCGAAGGGGAACTCCTGGCTTGGCTGGTTCAGGAAGGCGACCGAGTAAAGGAAGGACAGCCTTTAGCTCGCATCGAAACCGACAAAGCTATTGTTGAGATTCCTGCACCTGGGGATGGGGTGGTATCGGAGTTGAAATTTTCGGAAGGGGCGGTCATTCACGTCGGGGAAGTCTTTATTGTACTGGCAGAATTGACAGAGACCGTGATTCCGGCTTCCCCGGTGGGCGTCGGTGTGGTGGGGGTCCTGGAAGAGGCGCCTGCCGAAGAAGCGCCGGTCCGGTCTATCCTGGCGACCCCGGTGGTCAGGCAGTTGGCCAAAGAACTAGGCCTTGATCTGGCCACAGTAACCGGTAGCGGTAGGGAGGGGCGCATCCTGGAAAGCGATGTCCGTCAGGCTGCGGCTGCTGCCGGGTCCGTTGCGGTGTCAAAATCTCCCCCCGGTGAAACTACCCCCAAAGAGGTTGCGGTTTCAGAGCTCAAACCAACTGCCCGTAAGGTTAAAAAATATGATTTTTTCGGATATATTGATCATGTCCCTTTTAAGGGTTTGCGCAAGACCATAGCCCGTAATGTCAGCCGCTCCCAGCAGACTGCGGTGACCGTGACGGCCACCGATGAAGCCGATATTACAGAATTGCAGCGACTGAGAGAGCGGGCGCGGGCCTTGGTTGTAAACCAGGCAGTGCATCTGACGCTGCTTCCTTTTCTTGTCCGGGCGGTGGTAGCTGCTTTAAAAGATCACCCTTATCTCAACGCCACCCTGGATGAAGAGTCTGAAGATATCATTTTGAAAAAATACTATAATATTGGTATTGCTACCGACACTGCCGAAGGTCTGATGGTACCGGTTATCAAAAATGCCGGGGATAAGGGCATCTTGGAGCTGGCCCGGGAGATTCAGGACCTTTCTGCCAAGGCCCGGGACCGTAGTATTGATCTGGCCGACCTGCAGGGCGGCTCTTTTACCATTACCAATTACGGTGCCATTCGGGGAATTTTTGGCACCCCGGTAATTAATTATCCGGAAGTGGCTATAATTGGTCTTGGCCGGGTCCAGGAATTGCCTCGGGTGCGGGCGGGGACCATCGAAATCCGGCAGGTCTTACCCATCTCCCTAAGTTTTGACCATCGGGTAGTGGATGGTGGCCAGGCGGCCCGCTTTATCCAACAGTTTATCGGGTATGTCGAAGAGCCAGCCCTGATTATGATCTGAATAATTAAAAATTTAGATTTAAAGTTAGATAAAGGTAGGGTGGGTAGTCCCACCCTACTTGACTTTTGATCATCATACCTTAGCATTAAACCATCTTATGTCCACACAACATATTCTGATCAAAGGGGCTCGGGAACACAATCTGAAAAATATTGATCTGACCCTGCCCCGCAACAGTCTTATTGTCATTACTGGGGTGAGTGGTTCGGGGAAATCAACCCTGGCCTTCGATACCATTTATGCCGAAGGTCAGCGCCGCTATGTGGAATCCCTCTCGGCCTATGCGCGCCAGTTTCTGGAACTGATGGACAAACCGGATGTGGACTTCATCGAAGGACTCTCCCCGGCCATTGCTATCGAGCAGCGCAAGGCCAGTCAGAATCCCCGTTCTACGGTAGCCACTTCTACGGAAATTTACGATTATCTGCGGCTCCTCTTTGCCCGCCTGGGAGTACCCTATTGTCACCAATGCGGGCGGGCGATTGCCTCCCAGAGTGTGCCCCAGATGGTGGAACAGATCATGAGCCTGCCTCCCGGCTCTCGTCTGAGTGTGTTGGCTCCGGTGATCGTCGATAAGAAAGGGGAGCATCAGAAGCTGCTGCAGCGTCTGCGCTTAGAAGGCTACGGCCGCGTTCGGATAAACGGTGAACTGCTGGATCTGGACGAACCCATTATCCTGGACAAGAACAAGCGCCACACCATTGAAGTCCTCATCGATCGGCTGGTGGTGAAATCCGGGCTTGAGTCCCGGCTGACTGACTCCCTGGAGCTGGCGGTGGGGTTGTCGGATGGCGTCGTGAAAATCGCCGTGTTAGACGGCGAGGAATTACTGTTTAGTGAACGCTTTGCTTGTGAGGCCTGTGGCATTAGTTATCCCGAGCTGACGCCTCAATTGTTTTCTTTTAACAGTCCCCAGGGTGCCTGCCCGACCTGCAGCGGTTTGGGTACCCAACTGGTACTTGATCCGGAGTTGGTAGTTCCGGATCCTGATCTTAGTATTCGGGAAGGCGCCATCCTCCCCTGGGCCAATCGTCAGTCTATGTATCATCAACAGATGCTGGAGGCACTGGAACACCACTACAACTTTTCAATCCGGACCCCCTTTCAGGAGCTAAGTCCAGAGGCGCAGCACGTCCTCCTGCATGGTTCCGGGAAGGAGAAAATCGGCTTTCCAACCGAACGGAACGGCCGTCGCACCG
Organism: Desulfobacca acetoxidans DSM 11109; assembly: GCF_000195295.1. Lineage (NCBI taxonomy): Bacteria > Pseudomonadati > Thermodesulfobacteriota > Desulfobaccia > Desulfobaccales > Desulfobaccaceae > Desulfobacca > Desulfobacca acetoxidans. The sequence continues at coordinate 3,189,606 of NC_015388.1, read as the reverse complement.
TAGAACATCGATCATTTGAAGGGGTCCTTCCCAACCTGCAGCGGCGCTATTTGGATACGGATTCGACATTTATTCGGGAAGAGATCGAGCGTTTCATGAACAGACAGCCTTGTCCTGACTGCCAAGGCGGCCGACTCCGCCGGGAAGCACTGGCGGTCCGGTTGGGGGAACTCAACATCAGTGAGGTTACCCAATTAACGGTGGGTCAATGCCATAGCTGGTTTAAAGGTCTAATCCTGACGGACCACCAACTAACTATCGGCCGACGGGTACTCAAAGAGATTATCGAGCGCTTGGGGTTCTTATTAGATGTGGGGTTGGACTATCTGACCCTCAACCGCGCCACTGCCACCCTTTCCGGCGGCGAAGGCCAGCGCATCCGGCTGGCCACCCAGATCGGCTCCAAACTCACAGGAGTGCTGTATGTTTTGGACGAACCCAGCATCGGGTTGCATCAGCGAGACAACCTACAGCTCTTGCGCACCTTAAAAACCCTGCGTGATCTAGGTAACACGGTCATCGTGGTGGAGCATGACCCGGAAACTATCATGAGCGCCGATTATGTGGTCGATATGGGGCCTGGCGCCGGGAACCAGGGGGGCGAAGTGGTTTTCAGCGGTTCGCCCCGGCAATTGTGTCAGCACCCGGATTCAATGACCGGCACCTATCTCTCCGGCCGCCGCACTATTCCGGTTCCCAGTCCAAGGCGGACACCCAAAGGGTACCTGCTTTTAGAAGGCGCTCGAGGCCACAACCTGAAAGACGTCACCCTGCGACTGCCCCTGGGGGTGCTCACCTGTGTCACCGGAGTGTCGGGATCGGGTAAGAGCACGTTGATTATGGATACCTTGTATAAGGCTTTGTGCCAAAAGTTTTACCGGGCCAAAGACCGCCCTGAGCCTTTTAATCGCCTGCAGGGTTTGGAGCACATTGATAAAGTGATTAATATCGACCAGAGCCCTATTGGCCGGACGCCTCGTTCCAATCCGGCGACCTACACCGGATTGTTCACTCTCGTGCGCGACCTGTTCGCCCGTCTACCCGAAGCCCGCGCTCGCGGGTATAAACCGGGGCGTTTCAGTTTTAATGTGAGGGGGGGGCGCTGTGAGAATTGCGAAGGCGATGGCATCATCAAAATCGCCATGCATTTTCTTCCCGATGTCTATGTCAAGTGTGAGGTTTGCCAGGGTAAACGGTTTAATCCCAGTACCTTGGAGGTAAAGTTGAAAGGGAAAAATATTGCCGAGGTATTAGAGATGACGGTAGCTCAGGCCCAGATTTTTTTCCAGGATATCCCGGGGTTGCGCAACAAGTTTGCTACCCTGGCGGAAGTGGGTTTGGATTATATCCAATTGGGGCAGCCGGCGACCACCCTCTCCGGCGGCGAGGCCCAGCGTATCAAACTCTCCCGAGAACTAAGCAAGCGGGCCACCGGCAGAACCCTCTATATTCTGGATGAGCCCACCACCGGACTGCATTTGGCCGATATCGAAAAACTCCTGATAGTATTAAATAAATTGGTGGAGGCGGGTAACACCGTAGTAGTCATCGAACATAACCTGGAAGTGGTTAAAACGGCGGATTTTCTCTTTGACCTGGGACCGGAGGGTGGCGAACGGGGCGGCAGGCTGGTAACCTGCGGTACCCCGGAGGAAGTCGCGCGATCCAAAAACTCGTACACCGGGCAGTTTTTGCAGGAAATCTTAAATTAAACCGCCTCCATGGTCAGATGATAGGCGAGATTGTCAAGTTTTACCGTAAAATCCACATTTTCTACGATAAACCCTTCGGGTATCTGTATCTGGATGGGGGCAAAGTTGAGAATGGCTTTAACCCCGGCATCAATGAGGCGGCGGGCAGTGGCCTGGGCTTGGCTAGCCGGAGTGGCGATCACCCCTATCTCAATCTTTTTTTCCTTGATAACCTCGTCGAGCTCGTCGATACCATGAATTATTTGACCAGAGGGCAGACGCCTGCCCACTTTTTTCGGGTCGATGTCGAAGACCGCCACAAATTCATAGCCCTGCTTGGGAAAATTCTCATGGGCTATCAGTGCCAGTCCCAGGTTACCGATGCCAATCAGGGCCATGCGCCAACTGCGATTGAGTCCAAGAATTTTTTTGATTTCGAATAGTAATTCCTTAACAAAATACCCCACCCCGCGCACCCCAAATTCTCCAAAGTAGGCAAGATCCTTGCGTACCTGAGCCGGGTTGACGCCGCATTTCTGGGCCAGTTTATCAGAGGCGATGATATTAATGTGACTGCTGAGTAATTCCTCGAGCACTCGGGAATAGAGGGACAGCCGGGTAATCGTGGCAGCAGGGATTTTAGAGAACTTCATGGGATTTTCTGCAACGGAAATATTCAAGCCGATCTTTAATGTGACTAGAGTTTAGAGTTTCACGTCTCAAATCATCAGAGGAAATAGTATTATCCGCATCTTTCATTGGATAGGTACAAGATGTTTATCCTTTGATTGCAATCTCGGATCTTGAAACAGGGAATACAAAAATATATTGAGGCACTATTTTTTGTGATTGTTTGCACAAAAGATGTTTTTAAAAAAGAGGGGCCCGCAGGGGCCCCCCCCTCTTCGGTTACAAGAGATTGACTGCTTAAATCTTGAAGCCCAAGGCTGCGGCGATGGGTTTGGTCATCGGGTAAGCGTAGAGGATGATCAGGGCGATGACCAGAGCATAAATACAAAGAGATTCGATCATGGCCAAGCCGATGAGCATGGTGACGGTGATTTTACCGGAAGCTTCAGGATTGCGGGCAATGCCTTCCACCGAGCTCTTAACGGCGAGACCCTGGCCGATGCCGGTACCGAAAGCGGCGATGCCGATGCCAAAACCGGCGGCGATCATAGCTGCGGAAAAAAAGCCGCCTAAACCAGCGCCACCGCCAGCGGCTTCAGCCGCCATAGCCAGAGAGGCTAGCCCCAGGGTGAATAACAGGGTCATTCCGGCAATCATCAGTTTTTTCATTGAAAAAAACCTCCTTAGAAAATGTGATTATATAGTGAAGTGGCCTTCTTCCAAAAATTAGTGGGCTTCTTCCATGGAACTGGCGAAGTACATCATGGAGAGCAGAGAAAAGATAAACGCCTGCACGGTACTGGTGAAGACTGCCAGGAACATCATCGGCAGGGGGGCCAGGAATTTCCCCGCTAACAAGAGCAGGATAGCCAGGACCAAATCTTCACCCATGATATTGCCAAACAGACGCAACGTCAGGGAAAGCACCCGAGCGGAGTGGCCGATGATCTCAATCGGCAGAAACAAAGGCGCCAAGGCCGGCAAGGGGCCGGTGAAATGTTTGATATACTTTACCCCGTGATATTTGACCCCCAGGTAATGGGTAAAGATAAAGACGCACAGAGCCATGGACAGAGGCGTATTGATGTTGGACGTGGGGGAGAGGAACCCCGGGAGCAATCCGATTAAATTGCATAACCAGATATAGATAAAGATGGTGGCGATAAAGGGGAAGAAGGAACGACCTTCTTCGCCGGTGATGTCCACCATGAATTCTTCCAGACCGCCAATCAATAGCTCAAAAAAGCTCTGCCCGCCGGCCGGCACCACTGCCCGCGGTTTGGCCGCCAGATAACCCAAGCCGACGAGGATGGCCATAATCAGCCAGGAATAGGTGACATGGGGCGGGATGTGGAGCCCAAACATCCCTTGCAGGACATCAAGAATGAGAATTGGATGTTCCATCGACTGCTAACGCCTCCTTAAAAAAAATCTTCCGGAACTCAAAAATGCCTAACACAATGAGGGTGAGCATCACCGTGGACAATCCCAGCACCAGGCCAAAAATGTCCACCCATTCATACTTAACCAAAAAGAAAATGATCACCGCCAGAACCGAGAAACGCAGGATGTATTTGAGTGTCATAAAAAAGACGGCCTGCCGTCCGGCAGTCTGCCATTCTTCTCGGCTGCGATAGGTGCGATTAAGGGTCGAGCGCAAGATGTAGGCCATCGTATAAAAATTGCCTATGATCAAAAGACCACCCACCAGGATGCCGCCGGCACATTGCGGCCCGCGCCCCAACCAGCCCAGGCAGGTAAGAGCGGCCAAGGTGATCCAACAGGAGAGTTTCATAGTGCGAGGAGTCAGGAGTTCTCCACTCATATCACATCTTAGTCCGTTTACCCATGAGGTATACATTGCGAAAACCGGCAATGATACCTAGAATCAGGCCGATATAAAAGAATGCCATGTTATCAAACTGTTCGGACAACCAATACCCAACTCCGCCGCCGATGAGGATGGCGAAAACCAGGGCAAAACCGATGGCACTAGCTCGGTAACCACCCGAAAATAATTCTTTGAGAAATTTCTTGGTATCTTCTCGCACAATCCACCCTTGAGGCGTTGTCCCCCTCCGACTCGTGCAAAAACTCACAAGTGGCTAAATATCACACCATCGCATTCAAGTCAACCTTTTTTTCGTGAATAGAAAACTCTTCCCTACCACTGTCCTGCGTCTCCCTAAGTGCTTGGAAGTGAGGTTCTAATAGGTACCTGTTTTTGCTATCCAACCCCAAACTAAAAGGTGCAAACCGAAAAATTTTTCCAGTATCCATATTGACCGTTCACCTGACCGATTGCGGAGTTTCCGGTCTGGTGGCCGGTAGTTCGATGACAAAGGTAGCTCCGCCGGGTGCAGTCGAATCTACGTAAATACGGCCACGATGTTGTTTGATGATGCCGTAGCTGATCGAAAGGCCCAGGCCGACTCCCCGGCCCACTTCTTTGGTGGAGAAGAACGGGTCAAAGATACGATGCAGGTGTTCCGGATGAATGCCGGGGCCGTTGTCACTGACGCGAATCTCCACCGCACCGAGGACGTTCTGACCGGTGGCAACGGTGAGAACCCCGTGGCCAGCCATGGCATGGGAGGCGTTCATGAAAAGATTGATAAAGACCTGTTCCAGTTTGTTTTTATCCCCCAATACAGGCGGCAGTTCTGGGGCCAGTTTTTTTTTGATGCCGACATCCTGAAAATTCAAATGGTTTTCCACCAGGCTTAGTAGTTCTGCCAACATGCTGTTCAGGTCAACCGGTTTAAGACGAAAGGGCTGCTGCCGGGAAAAGTCCAGCAGGCCTTTGATGATCTCTTTACATCGGGTAGCCTCTCGGATGATTTTTTCCACCTGCTGGCGTTCTGGTCGATCAGGGGCCAGGTCTTCCAGCATCAGATAACTATAGACCAGAATGCCGCCCAAAGGGTTATTAATTTCATGGGCCACACCAGCGGATAACTGGCCCACGGCGGCAAGTTTCTCGGAGCGGGCCAACTGATCCTCTAACCTTTTTTTCTCCGTGATGTCTCGAATATGGGTTTGAAAGGCCCGCTGTCCTCCGAAGATAGTGGGGAACGAGACAACCTCGATGTCGAATTCACTGCCATCTTTCTTCATACCTTTGATCTCGAAGATGCGGGGGCGGTTGAATTGTCGATTAATCTCCCGCAGATGGCGCAGCAGCGGCGGGTGATGAATGGGAGAGATAAAAGAAAGGAGGGGTACGCCGGTGAGTTCCTCGGGGCAGGAATAGCCGAACATATTCAAAAAGGCGGAATTGGCAAACATGACTTGATTACGGGTATGGAGGGCGATGCCATCCAGGGAGGCCTCCACCAGCAGGCGGTACTTCTCCTCCGACTCCATAAGGTTGTGTGCCAGACGTTCCCTCTCGGTGAAATCCAGCATGGCTTGCACCGCACCTATGATCTGTCCGCGGTCATTAAAGATGGGGGAGGCCACGAGGAAGAGATACCGATCTCCTCCCGCCGGCTGCGGAAACTGTATTGAGGCTTCGTAGGCGCCAGGGAAATGGATCGACTTATGAAGTTTCTGCTTATTATAGTACTTTTCCAGGGCCTTGATATTTTGATCTACCACCAGGTCGGCCAAGGTAGGCCGCTCCTGGGTGTAAAAAGGGAGCCACTGTTTTTTACTGTCAATCATCTGCTGGCGACTATACCCAGTCAGTTCTTCACAGGCCTTATTCCAATAGATAATCCGGTGTTGGCGGTTAATCACAAAGGCCGGTACCGGCAGTCCCTCCAGGATGCCTTCGGTGGTTTTTTTCTCCTGCAACAGTTCCTGCTCATTACGCTTACGCTCGGTAATGTCTTTGGCGATGATGTCCAGACTGACGAGGTGTCCGGCCTGGTTATTGCGGGCGGCGCCGCTTAACAGAACCTGAATAGCGCCCCCATCACCCTTTAGGAGGGTTGCTTCAAAATCCTGCACCGATCCGTGAACCTTCAGTAGCTGTCGGAAGCGCTCCCAATCCCGCCAGGGATAAAAGCAATCCTGAAGGTTGACGGTTTCTAAGGCCTGGGATTTAGAGGCTAGACCTAGCATGGCAATGCCAGCCGGGTTGATATCGAGGAGACCGCCGCCGGGGGCGACCACCAGAATCATATCTTTGGAACCTTCGAAAATCCGGCGATAGCGCCTTTCGGAGATTCGCAGATCCTGGCAAAGTCTGGCATTTTGGATGGCCATGCCGATCTGATTACCGAGGATGGCGAAGAAATTTTTCCGCTCGGGGAAAAAAGGTGCGGCGGATGTGTGCCCCAGGTTTAAAAAACCGATCAATTGCCGCTGGTGGCGCAACGGAATACTAACCAGAGAACAGAAGGAGGTCTCTCGGATGAGCTCTAAGAAGGTTGAAGTTGCCAGGCGGTGATCCGTCGCAGCATCAAAAATGATCAGCGGAGAGGTAGCGTTGATCAGGTGCGGACCAACTACCTCAGCAAGATGAGCCTCATTGATGTGTGATAAGTATTCCTCGGGAAAGCCGGCCGAAGCGGCATGAGAAAGATGACCGGTTTTGGGGTCCCACAGAAGCAGCATACCGGCATCGACCCCCAGGAAGGTAACGATCCGGCGCAAAACCTGTTCCAGCATCTCGAGGATGTCCAGGTTTTGGCCGCTGAGAGCGGCAATCTCATTGAACAATAATAGTTCTTGGAACTGCTGCGACTCGCTAAGCTCGGCGGCCATGCCGCTGAAAGCAATGCCGCCTTCGTGGATTGTAAGACTCTGATCGGACATACAAAGACCCACATAAAAATAATTCGTCAGTATTCAACCGCCAACTGTTAGCAATGGGCAATAAGACGCATATTATCAGGGGGAGCAAATCTTGTATCCGTTCCATCAATCGGTGGTCGGAACTCAGAATAGATTCCAATAAACCAGGGAGCCCCGCATGAACTTCAGGACGGTGGTGGGTGCCTCATAACCCCGTCTGGCGCAGTCGTCTCCCAACTGGTAGGTCCAATAAGAGTCGCCGTTGGCCCGGGTTTCCATCTTCATGGGAGGACCTAACAGGGCCTGTACCTGCTCAGGGGTCATGTAGGGTTTTAGCTGGGAGACAGCGGTATAGGCTACCGGCCCCACCTCGTTTTGCCGCACCTGGCAGACCACATCGGCGTGATGATTGCAGGCAGAAAGGACCAGCAGGCCAACAAGGCAAAAAATCGGCACCATTTTCATTTCAACCTCCCGAGTTCATTGAAATACAGCAGTGTCCGGTTAGGTTCTCACATAATGTTGGTCAAAAAATCCGTGGCATCGGCAAATGTAGGTTGCGCACCGCCCACTATTCCCTCACGGATGCAGCCCCACCGCCTTTTCCCATTCCGGCAGCGACAGGGAGAGAAGTGTTGCCGGTCCGCCTGGTGGCACCGCCTGCCGCGCCAACACCAGGTAGGGGACGCTGGCCAAGGCACAACCCATATAGCCCTCTTCGATCCAGGCAGTCTTATAGCCCATGAAGATTTCTTTGTATTTTACCTGGGAGTTATCGCCACAATACAGGATGCTCAAGGCGATCTTTTCCATGAGGCGGTCCAGAAAAAATTGGCGGGCGGCCTCGTCCGCTGCAGGTATGGCCTCGCCGACGTCTTCGATAAACAGGTGGGCGTTCTGGCTGCGGTCTTCGGCAATGGCCACGGCCAAAGCGGCCCACAGGGAATTAGGTCCCTTGACCGCATGGGACTTGAGGGCGCAGGTGACCCTGGCTCCGGGAATCGGGGGGAAGCGTCGGCGGTCGCTCAGACCTAAAAGTTTCTGGCCCGCCTGCAGAAGCGGTTCCAGTGAATAGACCGGTATTTCCACGCCGTCCTTCCGGGTTTTAAAAAATATTGGCAGGAGAGAACCATCGGCGATCTCTGGAACCGGGGCAATATCGTATCCCCACAGGAGACCGTTGGGGCCGCAGAAAGAAGAGGCCGTAACGGCATTGATCTGTCCCAAATAGGTGCCGGTGGTTTCGGCGCTGTCATACGAGACGATCTCGGCCAGAGTGGCATCCATCTCTTCGAGAGGACTTTCCCCGATATCAAGCTTCATTAACGTCAGATAACCCAGGCCACTGGCCCCAGGATTGCCGTAGCCGTCACAGAACCGCTCATAGGGACCGATGGCCCCGGCCACGGCATCTTCTCGCGTCATGACCATATTGATGACCTCAACCTAGTCCTCTCCCGGGGGAGAGGGGATTTCAGGAAGGTTATTTTCTGACTTATCGGCAACCTTGAACCCTAGAACTTTACTATACATCAGAAATATCTATCCTAAAAGGGGAAATGCGCAGAATACCAAGGCGGTGCTGGCAGGTTCCAAAGGTTTTTCACCGCAGTTCTAACCGCGTGCAAACATTTTTCGCACAAAAAAACGATATACTTAACCTGCAACACCTGGTACAATAAAAATGTAGTCCAAGCGAGGACCAGATTCAATCTCGACCAGGTAGAGTATAATACAAAGATTTCATGCCTAAACAAGCGGCCCGGGGGTGAGTATTACGCTGCTGCAGATTCTCCAGACCACGCCAGTGAGGGGAATAGTAGGAGAGGTGAAAAAAAACTATATATTAGACACCAATGTCCTGTTGCACGACCCGGGATCGATCTTCGCTTTCGAAGACAATGACATTATTCTACCGGTGTCGGTCATTGAAGAGCTAGATAAACAAAAGACCCGAAGCGACGAGATCGGCCGCCATGCCAGGGAAGTCTCCCGGCAGTTGGATGGCTTACGCAGTCTCGGCCCGCTTTCGGGTGGGGTCCGGCTACCTCAGGGCGGCAGTATCCGGATTGAACTGAACTGCCGCAATACCTTCGAAAATGCCTGCGACATCGATTTGAATACCACTGACAACCGCATCCTGGCTCTGGCCTTCCATCTCCAACAATGCACCGATGAACCTGTGATTTTAGTGACCAAGGATTTGAATCTGCGCATCAAAGCCGATGTCCTGGGTCTCAAGGCAGAAGACTTTTATAGCGATAAAGTTGATTATCCTAAATTGTATGCTGGAGTCGGCGAGTTGGTCGTGTCTGAGGCGGAGCTGGAAGGATTCTTTAAACAAGGGGCAATGGAGTGGCCGGGTAACGGCCTGGCGCCTCACCAGTTCTGTATATTAAAGAGTGCCGAGAATCCCTCTCAATCAGCTCTGGCCCGCTACTTTCAGGGCCGCCTGCGGAAGCTGAGTTTGAACGGACTCGTGTATGGACTCAAGGCCCTCAATAAAGAGCAGAAGTTTGCCCTGGAGTTGCTGTTGGACGACGGGGTTAAGATCGTTACCCTGGTTGGCAAGGCCGGTACCGGCAAGACCATCCTGGCCCTGGCCGCCGGCCTGGAAAAGGTCTTTGAAGAAAGCGCCGGCTATAACCGGCTGCTCATCACCCGGCCGATTGTGCCGCTCGGCAATGACCTGGGTTACCTGCCTGGGGACAAGGAAGAAAAGATCAGACCCTGGATGCAGCCTATCTACGACAACCTGGAGTTTTTGTGCAATGAACATATCCAGGCCAACGGTTGTATGGACTATCTCTTTAACACCGGCAAAATCGAACTGGAGGTGTTGACCTATATCCGGGGGCGGAGTATTCCCCGGCAGTTCATCATCTGCGACGAGTCCCAAAATCTGAGTCCCCATGCTGTCAAAACCATCCTTACCCGGGTTGGTCGGGGCAGCAAGATCATCTTTACCGGCGACCCGGAACAGATCGACCATCCCTACCTGGATGCCTCCTCCAACGGCCTGAGCTACCTGGTGGACCGGATTAAAGGCGAGGAAATCTCCGGCCATGTGACCCTGATAAAAGGGGAGCGGTCGGGAATTGCCGAATTGGGAGCAAGGCTGCTGTAGTATATTTAATATTCCTGCGCCATCCTTCCCTATCCTTGGCTTCGGTGGCCACTTCCGGCCATTTGACAAGTTGGCCCCGGTAGCCCGAAAGTGTCTCGGTATACCTAACAGTGAGGGGAAATTAACATGACTGCCTTGCTCTGATTCCTGTCAGGCACCTCTCATTCCTTCAGCCTTGGGTCAATGGCCTCCCTGATGCCTTCACCCAGCAGATTATAGCCCATCACGGTGATGAGAATAGCCAGGCCCGGGAAAACCGAGAGCCACCAGGCGATCTCGATATTGTCTTTGCCGGCGGTAAGGATATTACCCCAACTAGGGGTCGGAGGCTGGACTCCCAACCCCAGGAAATTAAGGGCGCTTTCGGTGAGGATGGCCCCGGCTACTCCGAGGGTGGCGGAGACCATGACCGGTGCCAGAGCATTAGGCAGCAGGTGCCGGAAGATAATGCGGCCGTCGCTGGCCCCCAAGGCCCGAGCCGCTTGGACAAACTCACGCTCTCTGAGAGTGAGAAACTCAGCCCGCACCAGGCGAGCCACTCCCATCCAGCCTGTCAAGCCGATGATTACCATGATATTCCAGATGCTGGGCTCCAGGACGGCGATCACTGCCAGTATGAGGAAGAAGGTAGGGAAACAGAGCATGATATCCACCAACCGCATCAGCAGGTTATCCACCCAGCCGCCGTAATAGCCCGCCACCGCCCCTAAGAGCACGCCAATAAACGTCGCCAGCCCTACGGCGACAAAACCCACTTTCAAGGAAATCTGGGCGCCGTAGATGATGCGAGAAAAGACATCCCGGCCCAAGGAGTCGGTACCCATGAGGTGGGCGCCGCTGGGCGGCATGAGAATGGCCTTGATGTCAATGAAGCCGGGATCATAGGGAGCTAACCAAGGGGCCAGAATGGATACGAAAAACAGACCTGCTACCAGCAGCAGACCCCCCAGGGCCAGGCGGTTGCGGCGGAATCGGGGCCAGAATTCTCTTTTTATATAGGTTCCTGCCATAGCTTACAGCAAAATAATCCGGTTGAGGTATAAGGCCAAGGGCCAGTAACGTAGGACGGGAAAGCGAAGCGCATCCCGCCTACTGGAATTTTCCGAAAACAGGTCCTGCACCGGCTAGAAAACCTGTGCTGCCGGGGAATGTTTTTCATGGTTTGCTTTCAGTCGGTTCACATTGAAAGACCCCAGAACTGGTATCTTTTGTTTTTTCTGATAGAGTACTATAAAATGAGGAAGTTCGGCAAGGGGCCGGGACATATAAGCGAGGTCGGAATTGTTCTTTTTTCTTTGGATCGGTGGCAACGCGGCATTCTGGGTGGGGGTGCTGGCGGCAGAAATCAGCGGTTACCCACTGCAGACGGCCCCCAGCGTGGCCGTGGCAATGCTACTGGCCTTCGGGCAGGGTCTCCTGCTCTGGCGGCTGCAGTGGGGCAGAAGCCTGTTAGGTGGTCTGGTGTTGGGTCTGGTCCCGGCCTACCTAGGTTTTCACCTGCAGAGCGGACACTGGGTCAGTGAGGTGCTGATCCTGGGTTTGGTGCTGAGTTTAGCCAGCCATAATGCCTTGCTGGCCCAAAAGTGGCGGCAGGAATTATGGCAAAACGCCGGCTCCGAAGAACTTCATCACCTCGTCCACCCGCGCCAGGCCTTGCTTTATACTCTGGTAAATATATTGATGATTGGCGGGCTGCTGCTGATCTGGTATATGCCGGCGGCGCCGCTTCCAGCCCGGAAGGGTGTCTGGTTGTTGGCGGCTGTGGCAGTACTGAATCAAGAAGGCATTAAGAGGAAATGGTATGCCACGGTAAAAGGTATCGGCGCACTGGCGATAGGGGCGACAACTTTCCAGGTCGGACTTTACCTCTGGCTCCTCTTGGTTTTGTCTCTGAGATTGTGGGGGCAGGGATAAGTGGCTGCCTTCGGCGCTCAAAAGGCGGGATGCGCTGCGCTTTCCCGCCCTTCAGCAAACTGCAGCTAATGGTTTTGCGGCCTTGGCGGTAAAATGTTTGGCTTCTTGAGATGCCGGTGCAGAATTTGAAGAAATGAATCTATGATGAAAAGTCAGTGGGCCACTGGTAAGTTGATAAGCAGGGTTAGACCCTGGGGTTGGCGCCGGATTTTGGCGCTGGCGTTGATCTGTGTAATGACCCCGGCCTGCAGCCTGAATGCGGCGCAGATTTTTATCCCGCTGGCGTATGGCAGTATCGGCATGTGCATTGCCCTGTTAGTTTCTCCTTCCTTGAGCGCGGCCATTATCGGTTTTGCGATGGGAGGGATAATCGGCGCGGCCGTGTACAATAATTCCCTCAAATCAGACCTGAGGGAGCGGCCGGATCTGACCCCTGAATCCCAACCGTCACGGTAGTTGTGAGGAAAGTGATGACGGAAAGAATTGCTTCCAACGTCCTGGAACTGGATCAGGTACAGCAAGACCTGCTCATAGCCCTTAAGAAGACGGTGGCCTTTCTTTCGGGAGAGCAACTGGGGTTGCAGTTAGGCCTCAGCCGCACCGCTGTGTGGAAGCGGATTGAACGCCTGCGGGGCTGGGGCTACCGGGTGGAGGGCAGTTCCAGAAGAGGGTATCGATTGGATCCGGAACAGGACCTGTTGTTACCGGTGGAAATCGCCCAGAACCTGCCACATCGATTCCTACGAGGGCCGGTCTGGCATTTTATGAACCTTCCCTCAACCAATGATATGGCCAAGGACCTCGCCCGCCAAGGGAATCCCGAAGGTTCAATTATAGTGGCCGAGTCCCAGAGCGCTGGCCGGGGACGTATGGGACGGATATGGGAATCGCCCCCCGGCGGCGGGATTTATCTCTCCCTGATCCTTCGGCCACCGCTGCCGCCGGCCGAACTGCCCAGGCTCACCTTGACCGCAGCGGTGGCAGTGATACAGGCCATCCGAGAAGTTGCAGGGCTGGCAGCGGACATTAAATGGCCCAATGATATTCTATTGCAGGGAAAAAAGTTGGGGGGCATCCTTACAGAGATGGAGACCGAAAGCGACCAGATGAGCCATGTCATTTTGGGCCTGGGACTGAACGTAAACACCACTGTCTTCCCGGAACCGGTGCGGAGGCTGGCCACTTCTTTGGCAAGCGCGGGGAAGAGGTATTCCCGGCTAGCTATCCTCAGGAGCTTATTAGCTGCCCTGGACTCGCTTTATGGCAGGTTCTTGCAGGAGGAATTCCCGGCCATCCTGGATTTATGGCGACAATCGGCGGTAACTTTAGGTCAGCAGGTAACTGTCAGACAGGGAAAAGAGATAATTTCCGGTTTGGCCCTGGATGTAGATTCGGACGGAGCCCTGCTGCTCCAACAGCCGGACGGCAGGATAGAAAAAGTTATTTCTGGTGAGATAGCAAACGGGCCTCCCAACCCTCGGGGCCGGGAGGCCGGTTGACAAAGTGAGGTGAGAAAAACATCTATTTTTTCAATTCTTCGATCTCGGCTTTTAACCGATCTACTTCGGCTTTGTAGCGCTCCACATCTGAGTCAGAGGCGGTGGGTGCTTCGGTGGCGGGAGCCTCGGATTTCTTAAAAAATTTATCTTTAGCTTCTTCGAACCCTAAATATACCGCCAGAGCTCCACCCAGGAGCAATAAGAGGGGGATCGAACCGGCCAATAGATTCAAAAATTGTTTCCACCAAATACCCAGCCCGATGAGCCCCAAGGCCAGTGCCGCCAAGCCACCGATTAATGCCGTCATGAACGTACCTCCTTACCTTTCCGTTTAACTCTCTCATTATTTGAGCAGTTTATCTCTCTAAGCCTTTAATCCCTAGTATCAGAAGCATCCCATCAACGATCGATTGATATCACATTTAGAAAAATTAATCAAGAATATGCTGTGCAAATTTTCCCAAGTCCGGAGCCAGGCCAACTGCTTGGAAAAGTTAATTATTAGATATACTTGACAGATAGTTGAGTAAATTTTATATTTATAAAAAGGCTAGGGCTTCTCTTTGCGGTCCTGCATTAACCTTTTGACTTACGCCTCCAACCGCCAGATTGATGCGATAAATCAAGATAAGGAACAGTAATAAACTAGCAATAATAAGAGCCGGCACCGGTTGTATTGTGTTAGTTGATTGGGCAATGTCTAACTCTAAGATACATTAGCGATATTATGGTCGAACAGGATTACTATCAGATATTGGGTGTGGGACGCCAGGCCACCGCGGAAGAAATCAAAAAGGCTTATCGCAGTTTAGCGATTAAATATCATCCGGATAAAAATAAAGGTGATCATCAAGCCGAGAATATGTTCAAAAGGATCAGTGAAGCTTATGCGGTGCTGAGCAATCCGGAAAAGCGGCGGGAATATGATGCCATGGGTTCTTCCGCCTTTCAAGGGAAATTTTCTCAGGAGGATATTTTTCGCGGTTTCGATTTTGGCAACGTATTTAAGGACATCGGCCTCTCGGGGGATATGTTTGGACGTTTATTCGGCGGCCAGAGTTGGGGGCCCGGAGGATTCGGCAAGCGCGGTCGGGGAAAGATGTTTGATTTCTCCAGCTTGGGCAATTTCGGCGCCGGGGAAGAGGCGATGCGGGGTCAGGACCTGCAACTGGAATTGCCCTTGACGCTGCACGAGATGGCCTATGGCGTCGAAAAGATCGTCGAATTCCAACGGGATGGACAGTTGGAAAAGGTATCCGTGAAGATTCCGGCGGGAGCGATCCACGGCAAAAAGCTGCGGATACCCGGGAAGGGCTCTCCTCACGCGGCCGGTGGCCAATCCGGGGATCTCTACATTAAAATAAAGGAAATCAACCACCCGGTCTTTAAGCGCGAAGGCCATGATTTGTATGTTGACCGACATATAAAATTTTCCGAAGCAGTCCTGGGGACCAAGCTGACGGTTCCCACCTTAGATGGCAAGACTTTAAGTTTAAAGATTCCTCCCGGTACTAATAGCTTTACCAAGATGCGTCTCAAGGGTCACGGCCTGCCTATGGGCAATGGAAAAAGCAGGGGGGATGAATATGTCCGCATTATTGTCGACATTCCTTCCGGAGTCAATAAGAAGCAGAAGGCCTTGATCGAAGAGCTGGCCAAAGAGGGGATGTAAACCGGTCTGGAGCTCGGTTAAGGGAAGTAAAACGGCCAAGAAGATGAACCCTCTCGAGATGGGCGGGTCGGCGACATTCACCGTTCCCAGGAAGCGCCTCAATGGAATGGACCTAGCCCAGCTCCTCCATGCGGCCCAGGATTTGCGCTTTCTCTTGGGAAGGGGTTATCCCCAACTGGCCAGCCTGACCCTGGTGGGCAATCGCTATAATCTCACCTATGACGCCAGGCAACTCTTGCATCGAGGTGTTTTTGATCCGGTGTTGGCCGCTCGCAGGCGAAGCAAACTCTGTCTGGTGCGAGACCTGACCGGTCAACCCCTGGCCCTCGACGGCCATAATGCCTTGATTACCGTGGAGTGTGGTCTGTCAGGGTTGCCGCTTATCGCCGCAGATGACGGCTTCATTCGAGATATCGGCCAGATTTCCCATAGGTATAAACCTTCAGCCATTACTGCCCGGGCCCTGATCCTGATAAGCCGGTTCCTAGCCGATGGCGATGTTGGACCGGTGATGGTTTGGTATGACGCGCCTATGAGCCGCAGCGGTGAACTGGCAAAGCATACACGGCAAATATTGCAGGAGTACGGCCTCCTTGGGGAGGTTGAAGCGGTGCTGCAGCCCGAAAATAAACTCATGGCCTTTCAAGGGGTCATTGGTACCAGCGATACCCAACTGATCGATCAGGCGACAGCAGTCGTCGATGTCGCCGGAGAGATTATTAGGCGACTCCCCAGGGTAAATCTCATCACTTTGGGGGAAAATGGTTTCTAAGGCGCTCCTAGCCGTAGGGCAGGTATTAGAGGAGGCAATCTGTGGGGAAAACTACGGTTCGAAGTACCCGAACGACCTTTAATAGCGGGGAGATTAAAGAAAAATGACTTGACAGCCGATATAATTCAGATAAAATTTCAATTCTTGACAACCAGACGGATTAGGGGATTGCTAAGAATCTATAAGATAATTATCTACATACGGTATAGTTGGAATCGATTTCCCGTCAGGTTGATCTAATAGGGGAGGAGGCGAAAATGGATGCCAGGCGTGAGGGTCAAAGCGAATGAGCCCTTTGAGATCGCCTTAAAGAGATTTAAAAAACAGTGCGAAAAAGCTGGGATTTTGTCGGAGATCAGGAAGAGGGAACACTATGAAAAACCCAGCATTAAGCGCAAGAAAAAGGCTTTGGCGGCAAAGAAACGGGCTCTCAAGAGAATACGCAAATTAGGGGCCAGATAATGTCGCTTCTTACCGAAATTGATAATGGTTTCAAGACGGCGCTGAAAAATCAAGATCGCGTGAAATTATCCACGTTGCGCATGTTGAAGGCCGCCCTGAAAAACCGGCAGGTGCAAGAAAAGCGTGCCCTGGCCGAGGCCGAAGTAGTAGCCGTGATAACCAGTCAAGTAAAACAGCGGCGGGAATCTATAATGGAGTTTACCCGTGCTGGTAGGAGCGAGTTGGCCCAGAAAGAAAAGGAGGAATTGGAATTCCTCCTTTCTTTTTTGCCCCAGCAATTAACGGTTGAAGAACTGCGTCAGGAATTGACGGCCATCATGAGGGAGTTGGGTGTGACCGGTCCGGGAGATCTCGGCAAGGTAATGAAAATCGCTATGCCGAAATTTGCCGGTCGGGCCGATGGTAAAGAGGTTAACAGGTTGGTGAAGCAATTGCTGGAAGAGGTAGCCCCACACTCCTAATGGTTACAACCGGTAACTCTGCTGTTCTGCAGGTGCAATGGCCCAACAAACGCTGAAAGCCCTTGAATTTCCGCAGTTAATCAGAATCTTGCAGCGCTTCACCCGCTCTATTTGGGGGCGGCGGCGTTTGGCTAGATTGCAGCCGAGTTCAGATTTTGGGGAGGTACAGATCCTCCTGCAGGAAGTGGAGGAGCTGAGCGATCTGACGGCGGTGGAAGGTCCTTGTCCTTTTGAAGGCTGCCTTGATCTGACACCGATTTTAAAGCGTCTGGTGGCCCCGGGGAGTTTATTGCTGTCCGAGGAATTGAACCAGATCGTGGCCGTACTCCGCCTGATCAGCCGGGTGCAGCGGTATCTCCGAGGCGCTACGGACCGCCATCCGCATCTCAACCGTTATCGACAACGGCTGAGAGATCTCAGTGATTTGAAAAAAGCTATTCAAGTTGCTATCAGTCCCTATGGGTTGATTCTGGATCAGGCCAGCGAGGAACTTTGCCGTCTGCGGGCAGAGATCAGCACCACGCGGCAGCAAATCAACCGCACCCTGCATCAGCTTTTTGGCCGGGTAGAGTATCGTGAAGTCTTACAAGATCAGGTGATTTCCCAGCGCAACGGGCGCTATGTCATTCCCATCAAAGCTGATTTCAAGGGAAAGGTTACCGGAATCATCCACGATCAATCTCAGAGCAAGGCAACCTTGTTTTTCGAACCCTTTGAGATTGTCAATATCAATAACAGCCTCAATCTTCTATTCGGTGAAGAGAAACGCGAAGAAGAACGGATACTGCGGCATTTGACCAACCTGGTGAGGGCTCAGTATGAGGTCATCCAAGAAGATCTCCAGATTTTGGGAGAGTTCGACGCCCTTCAGGCCAAGGTGGCTTATGCGGAGGAGTTCAAGGCTAGAACGCCGACTTTGATTCGTCAGGGGCGGGTCCGATTGAAACAGGCCCGACACCCCCTCCTGCTGTACCGTGATCGGGAGGAACAGGGATTTCATGCTACTATCCCGATCGATTTGGAATTGACCCCGTCAGAGCGGTTTTTGGTACTTTCCGGGGCTAATACCGGTGGCAAGACAGTTACTCTGAAGACGTTGGGCCTGTTGTGCGTTATGGTCCAGTGTGGCATCCCCCTGCCGGTGGCGGAGGGCAGTGAAGTCTGCATTTTTGACGCCATTTTTGCGGATATCGGGGATACCCAAAACCTGGCCCAGAATCTCAGCACTTTTTCGGCGCATATAAAGCGGACGGCCGATATTTTGGCCAAGCTTCAGGGTCGCTGCCTGGTGCTGCTGGATGAACTGGGTACAGCCACCGATCCGGCGGAAGGCGGGGCCCTGGCCCTAGCGTTGTTGAGGGCTTTGGGACGGACGGGCGCCTATGGAGTAGCGACTACTCACTATCATCTGCTCAAGGCCTTTGCGCATGAGGAGCCGGGGTTTGCCAATGTCGCGGTATTGTTCGATGACCGGACGCAGAAGCCTCTGTATCGTTTGGCTTACGGCGTTGCCGGGCCGAGCAATGCCTTGAGCATCGCCCGCGAGTTAGGGTTGCCGGAGGAGATCATCGCCGAAGCCGAGCGCCAGATCGGTCAGGAAGGAATGCAGGCCCTGCAACAGTTGGCCAGGTGTGAAGCAGCCCAGCAGCATCTCGCCCAGCGGGAGCAGCTTATCCGGCAGGAAGAAGAAAACCTCCGCCGCCAGGAAGAGAAGTTGGCCGTGGTGCGTGAGAAATTGGAGCAAGAGCGCCGGCAACTCTTGGATGAAGGGCGGCAGGCGATGGTTAAAGCCATCAGACAGGCGGAAAACGAGTTTAAGGACATTCTCACCCGGTTGGAGGATCGCCAAGATTCCTGGGGGCGCTTGCGCCAGGAGTTCACCACCAAACAGCGCCAGCTCCACAAGCGTCTTGTTCCGAAGGCGACGGCGGTAGACCGGCAGGAATTAAGCCTCGCCCTTGGACAGAAAGTCTTCCTTCCCGCATTGGGGCAGACCGGAGTAGTGGCATCAAGTCCTGACAAGGAAGGCCGCCTCGAGATTTTGGTAGGAGCGGTGAAAATCCGCCTGTCCAGTGATGAAATCAAAGAAGTTAGGGCTGGTGATGAGCTTGGACGGATCTATCGCGGCCGCTGGCACGGAGGGGTGGAGTTACCAGAGACAGCGCCCTGGCAGTCGTCTTCGCTCAACATTATTGGCCTGCGGGTTGAGGAAGCCCTGCCATTGGTGGATCGGCTGCTTGATCAGGCTGTGCTGCACGGTTGCCGACAGGTAGATATTATCCACGGTATCGGTGCCGGGCGTCTGCAGCAGGCGGTACGAGAGCATCTGCGAGGACACACGTTGGTGAAACAACTGCACCATGGAGAGCAGGGGCAAGCCGGTCGGGGCGTCACAGTGGTAGAGATCAAGGATTGAAGCCAAGATTGTGTCGCGCTGGCCATTAGGCGGCAATAATCGGACTGCGAGAGCCTGGTGGTTTAAAGCCGCGACGATTGGTGAAGCAATCTGACGGCTGAGCACCTTACCGGAAAAGTCTTTTTAGCAGTTGTGGAGTGAACTTATTTTATGGCGTCTTTTATCCCGGAAGCGAAGCTGCTGGAGATTAAAGAGGCGGCGCCCATCGCTGAAGTAATCGGTCAATACGTCAGCCTGAAGCCGCGTGGGCGCTATTTGGTCGGCCTATGCCCTTTTCACGCGGAGAAGACCCCCTCGTTCACTGTTTACCCCGAGCGCAATATCTTTCATTGTTATGGCTGCGGCGTTGGGGGGAATGTTTTTACCTTTCTCATGCAGCATCTGCGCCTGACTTTCCCCGAAGCAGCAACTGAACTAGCCAAAAAATACGGTATTCCCCTGAATTTGAAGAAAGATCTGACCCCGGCCGAGGCCCGCGCCAGCCGTCAGCGACAGGCCTTGTATGAGGTAAACGAGCTGGCGGCGAAATTTTTCACTGAGAATCTGGGCCATCCCCATCTGGGAAAGCCGGTGCGGGAGTACTTAGCCCGACGCGGCTTGCCTGAGGGGGTGGCGGCATCATTCCGATTAGGTTTTGCCCCCGATGATTGGCGTCTGCTAATTCGCGCCCTGTCGGAGCGCGGGGCTTCACTCGAAGCGGCGCAGCAGTTGGGTTTGATAGTCCCGCATCATAGCAGTGGACATTACGATCGATTTCGCGGACGTTTGATTTTTCCCATCTTAGATCTGCAGGGGCGGGTAATAGCTTTTGGTGGTCGGATAATTGCCGACGGAGAGCCGAAGTATCTCAATTCGCCGGAGAGCTCACTTTACTCCAAAGGGAGGAATTTATATGGGCTCTTTCAGGCGCGGGAAGCCATCCGGAAACAGAACCTGGCCATCCTGGTGGAAGGCTACATGGATCTGTTGGCATTGCGGGCTCGCAACATTGAACCGGTTGTAGCCACTCTGGGGACGGCCCTGACCCGGGAACAGGTCCGTCTCTTGAAAGGTTACACCTCACGCGCGGTGTTGGTTTTTGACGGTGATGAAGCCGGATTGAAAGCTATGCGGCGCAGTCTGCCGCATTTTGCCGGAGAACATCTGCCGGTGCGGGTCCTGGTATTGCCTCCGGGAGAGGATCCGGACAGCTATGCTGCCAAACAGGGGGTGGAAATCTTCCGAAATCCGTGGGAAGAGGCCAAGCCACTCTTTGAATATATCTTAGACGATGCCACCCGGAATATTGGGGATGAATTAGAAAAAAAACTGGCGGCGCTGGAAACACTCAGACCCTATTTTCAATCGGATGTCGATCCGGTGGAAAAAGCATTGTGGCTTCGCCTGACCGCCAAACGGTTAACGGTCTCGGAGTCGGCCCTCGAGGAATCTTTGGCAAACAAGCGCCCTGCTTTATCGGCTCCGATGGTGTGCCAGGCCACGGCCCTGAATTTAGAAAGAAGTCTGATAAAATTTATTTTGGCCAATCCCGAGATTCTGCCCCGACTGGACGTTGAAGAGTACTTAGAACAATTCACTGACATCAAATTGCAGACTATTGCTCGGCAGATCTGCAACTGCCACCGGCAGTTGGGCTATCTGGACCACAGCTTGCTCGTGACCCAATTAGACGACGATGATCTCTGCCGTCAGGTCTGTTCTTTATCTTTAGCGGCAGAAGAATATCCTCCCAACCACCTGGAACTGCTCATTGAAGATTACCGCCGGAGTTTCCGAAAAAGGCAATTAAAAAGGCAGCAAAAGAAGTTGAGACTTGAACTGCAGGAGGTTTATCAGGCGCGAAATGGAGGTGATTTTTTAGCTTTAGTGGCCCAAGTGAGGGAAATTGAGCAAAGGCTGAGGGATTTGGAGAGCTCTCATGAACCTTTGGGGGAAAAGGAGAATATGGATGGGCAAAGGAGTCAGTCTTAGTGACCTGGGGGAGTATATTCACCTGGAAGATCCGCATGGATTTATTTCCTTTGGAGAATATACCGAAGAGGGGGAGGCAGAGCCGGTATTGAAAGAAACTGCAGGGGACACGATAGTCCTGGATGATCTCGACTTTGACCTGTTAGAGCTGCCCACTAAAGTGAATTTTTCCTCACAGGGGGGGTATGAACCGGCTGAGATTTTGGTGGATCTCGAAGCCGGAGCTTCTGTGCGTCTTGACGACCCGGTGAAGATGTACTTAAGAGAGATGGGGACGGTCTCTTTACTTACCCGGGAGGGCGAAATAGAAATTGCCAAAAGGATTGAAGAGGGGTGCAAAGAAATCGTCAGTGCTTTGTTGGAAACCAAATTTGGCATCCGGGCAATACTAGAAATTGCCCACCGCTTGGAACAGGAAAAGCCGTCGCATTCTGAGGAGTGTAAAGAATTGCTCGAGGATGGGTTGGAGCAGGGCATCCAACCAGACCGGCTGCAGCAGGTCATCCAAGGAATTTATAGACTAAACGATCTTATAAAGAGACTACAGTCTTGTTTGGCCAGCAAAACTCTGTCAGAAGAGAAACGGGTGCAGTTGCAAACCCGATTGGAGAGATATCGCCAACGGATGGTGGAGCAGTTCAAAAGCCTTAAACTACCCCAGCATCAACTCAACAGGATCATTCGCCAGATCAACGATTACAGTTATGCCGTCCGGGCCTCCCAGAAGGAGATTGATCGTTGTTTACAGAAAATCGGGCTTGATGCCCCGGAATTCAGGCACCTCTGCCGTAAGTTACAAGAAAAACTCCTTTCTGGAATTTCTCCGGAGTTGGATGGTGAGCTATCGATAGTCGAAATAGCGCAATTGGCGGAGAGTTGGCGGGGGGCGCAGAGGCGATTGCAAAAAATCGAAAGCGAAACCGGATTATCAGCAGAAAAATTGCTTGAAATCCAAAAGCGGGTGCAGAGGGGAGATCGTCAGGCATCCCGGGCCAAATCCGAGTTAGTAGAAGCCAACCTCAGGTTGGTTGTCAGCATCGCCAAGAAGTATACCAACCGGGGATTGCAGTTTCTAGACCTGATCCAGGAAGGGAATATCGGCCTGATGAAAGCAGTGGAAAAATTTGAATATGAACGGGGGTATAAGTTTAGTACCTATGCCACCTGGTGGATTCGCCAGGCTATTACCCGGGCGATAGCCGACCAGGCCCGAACAATACGCATCCCGGTGCATATGATTGAAACTATCAACAAGCTGTTGCGCACCTCCCGTTACCTGGTACAGGAGATCGGGCGGGAGCCAACCCCTGAAGAACTGGCCGAAAAGATGGAATATCCGTTAGAAAAAGTGCGCAAAGTGCTCAAAATCGCCAAGGAGCCGATCTCGCTGGAAACTCCAATCGGAGAGGAAGAGGATAGTTACCTTGCTGATTTTATTGAGGATAAGAAGATTTCTTCTCCCACTGAAGCAGTGGAAAACCTCAACCTGGCCGAAATTACCCGCAAGGTTCTGTCTACGTTGACCCCACGGGAAGAAAAAGTTATCAGGTTGCGCTTCGGCATCGGCGAAAAGACGGACCATACCCTGGAAGAAGTTGGGAAGAAGTTTATGGTCACCCGGGAGCGGATACGTCAGATAGAAGCCAAGGCCTTGCGAAAGTTAAGGCATGCTTCACGCCTTAAACGCCTGCAAAGTTTTGCGGAATATTGATATATTCCATCCGGAAGCGGTTATTTTGCTAGCGAGGGGAGTAAGCCCACAGTTCTATGCCGGGAAATTTCCGTATGAAGACCGATTTTTTGCCTTTATGGCGGCGGGGCCGAGAAAAATTTTTCCCCCAGGAGATATTTGAGTTATACTATGAAAGACAAGGGCTCAGAGTTTCTTTTGCCGAGTCTTGAGAGGATATCTTGATGTCCGCCTTATCGGATAATCCGGAGATATATTCCCTTTCAGTTTGATCTCTAATCTCGAAACTTGAAGCTCGAAACCATATCAATTTATTTAGTGCGGTAAACCGCTCCGGGCCCATAGCTCAACGGTCAGAGCCACCGGCTCATAACCGGAAGGTTCCTGGTTCGAATCCAGGTGGGCCCACCATTGGCACAACTATGGTAATGAAATTGCTAGAAACATATAAGCAGTACAGTTTTAAAAGAAGGGAAAATGGGGTGCCTAAGGAGCACCCCATCTTTATTTAGTATGAGTGCTAAAGTTGGCCAGATATTGGCTTTAGTGGAAGAACAGGCGCCGGTTTCGCTGGCGTTACCCTGGGATCGGGTAGGTCTGGCTATCGGCTCCTTTCGCCAGGAGGTGGACAAACTCGTAGTAGCCTTGGAGGCCTCTGAGGCAGTCTTGCACGGAGCGGTGGAGGTAGGGGCGCAGATGGTCCTCAGCCACCATCCCTTGCTCTTTAAACCGGTGGAGCGGTTTTGCCCGGATAGACCATTGGAGAGGGCCATAAGCTTTGCTATTAAGCATGATCTGGTAGTGGCAGCGGCTCATACCAACCTGGATGTGGCAGTAGATGGCCTGAATGACTATCTGGTCCGGGTCTTAAACCTTGGGTCGGCCAAGCCGCTGGAGATCACGCAAACCGAGGCAATGCTTAAACTCAGTGTGTTCACCCCGGTGGGCTATGAAGACCGAATCCGGGAAGCGATCTGTGGAGTTGGCGCTGGGGTTATCGGTCGATACGAACATTGTTCCTTTGCCGCTCGAGGTGAGGGGACATACCGGCCTTTGGCCGGTGCAGGTCCATGGCGCCAAGACGCCGAGGGATTGACCCGGGCAGTGGAATCACGTCTGGAAGTAGTGTTGCCGGAGCGTCTGGCGGAATCGGTGCTGCGACGGCTGAAAGCGGTTCATCCTTATGAAGAAGTGGCGTATGATCTCTACCCGCTGAAAAACCCAGGGATGCCCTTGGGAATCGGCCGGATAGGGCAGTGGTCGCAACCTCGTTCTTTTGAACAGGTGCTGGTTGACTTGAAGCAATTATTCAAAGTTCCTTTTATTAAGGTAGCCGGCCGGACGCCAAGTAAGGTACAGCGGGTAGCCGTATGCGGCGGCAGCGGCGGCGATCTCATAGAACGTGCCTGGGAACAAGGCGCTGAAATCTTTATTACGGGAGATATCCGTTATCATCAAGCAGTTCCCTGGGCGCAGGAAAGAATGGCAATCTTGGATCTCGGGCATTTTGCCACTGAGGTTCTTTTTATCCCTGAATGGGGGCGGCGATTAGGGGCGGCTCTGGCTCAGGCGCACCTGCCGTTGGAGATTGTCCCTGATTCATGGGGGAGTGATCCATTCCGTTACGTCTGATGTCGCTTGACACCTGTTCTGCGGCAAGAACGGCATCACTGCTAGCGCTATCCCCCCCCGCAAAGCGAAACATTGACATTGGAGGACAACGTTGTTAGAGGAACTAACAAACCTCATCTCTCTGCAGAAGGTTGATCTGGAGATCCGCGGACTCTTCCAGATTCAAGAAGAACTTCCAGAGAGCATGAGAGAACTGGAAAGCAGGTTGGCCGAAGTTGAGGCGACGGCCGCGGAAAAACAGCAGCAACTCGAGGAGGTTAAAAAGCAGCATCGCCAGGTGGAATCGGAGATGGCTATGTTGGATGAGGGCATCACCCGTAGTCGGCAGCGCCTCATGGAGATTAAAGACAACATTGAGTATAAGGCGATGCTTAAGGAAATTGCCTTCAAAGAAGATCGAAAGGATCAGAAAGAGACCGAAATTCTTGAACTTCTGGAGCAAGTTGAACGTATCAATGCCGATCTGCTGGCCCTTAATGAAGAGCTTGCCGGTAGGCGACAGGAACTGGCAAGAATGCAGGCCAAAGTCCAGACCGAGATAGCCGAACAGATGGAAAAGATGGAGGTACTGCAATCCCAGCGCCGAAAACTGCAAGAGACCATTGGGAATCAGCTCCTGAAACGGTACGACTTCATTCGAGAAAGGCGCAATGGCACCGCCATCACCGAGGTTCGCCAGGGTGTTTGCCAGGCCTGCCATATGAACCTGCCGCCGCAGCAGTTCATCGAGCTCCAAATGAACCAGGAACTTATGACCTGTCCTCATTGCCAGCGAATTATCTATTTTGCGCCGCCGGAGGATAACGGCAGACCAGATTCGGCTCAAGCGGCTTGATCGCTGGCCCGCGGCTTTATAGCACCAGCCGCCCGCGCAGGCGGTCGATCCCGCCCCAGCCACCTGGAAAAGGCTGGCGGATAGTGGAGCAGCAGGTAACTGCTAGAAAAGTACGGCAAATCTCAGGTGGCTGTGCTGCCTGGCAAATCACCCGGAAAGACATTGAGATACGGAGTTGCCTGATTATCGAGGCCATTGACCGAGAGCGGTAAAAATCATATAATATAAATAGATAAATCATCAGAGCAGGCTGGATGATCGCTGGCCAACTCAAGGGTTGGCGGGAGGAAAGTCCGAGCTCCGCAGGGCAAGGTGCTGGGTAACGCCCAGTGGGGGCGACCCTAAGGAAAGTGCCACAGAGAATAGACCGCCGGGGTGGAGAACCCACCTCGGCAAGGGTGAAACGGCGAGGTAAGAGCTCACCAGTTCCGGCGGCGACGCCGGAAGCTAGGCAAACCCCACCTGGAGCAAGGCCAAATAGGGGAGCGTGAGAGGACGGCCCGTCCGAGGCTCCCGGGTAGGCTGCTGGAGACCGCCAGCAATGGCGGTTCTAGAGGAATGATCATCACCGGAGGACTCCGGAACAGAACTCGGCTTATGGCCTGCTCTCGATGATTTGTTTCCTGGGGGAACAAACCCGCCGGCAATTTTTCTTAATTCCAATGGAATGGGGTATATCAGCCATGAACCAGTCCTCCGGGGCTGCTTATAATGAACCACCATATCTTTCGGTGGTCATTCCGGTTTATAACGAAGAAGAAAACCTTCCGGAACTAGGCCGTCGGCTCTTCGCTACCTTAGACAAGTTAAATCAACCGTATGAAATTGTGTTTGTGGACGATGGGTCGTCGGACCGGTCCTGGGAAATTATCTCCCGGATGTATCAAGATCATTCTGGGCAGGTGCATGGACTGCAATTTATCCGCAATTTCGGCCAGCACCCGGCAATTTTTGCCGGTTTCCAAGCGGCTCGAGGTCAGGTCATCGTTACCCTGGACGCAGACCTGCAAAATCCGCCGGAAGAAATCCCGAAACTCCTTGCCAAACTGGCCGAAGGCTATGACACTGTTGGCGGCTGGCGAGAGACGCGCCGGGACTCTTTTTTCCGGCGTCTGCCATCGGCCTTTATCAACTGGTTAATGTCCAAAGTTACGGGGGTGCACCTGAAAGATTATGGGTGTATGCTGCGGGCATATCGCCGGGAAGTCATTGACAGCATCAATCAGTGCCATGAATCTACCAGTTTCATTCCGGCTCTGGCCAACATGTTCTCCCGTCGGATTGCTGAAGTGCCTGTCCGCCACGAGGAGCGCACCCGCGGCAAGTCCAAGTATAGTCTGGTAAAACTCATCCGCCTGAATTTCGACTTTATGACCGGCTTTTCGCATCTGCCCATCCACGCCGTGGGCATCCTGGGTCTGCTGATTGCTATCATCGGGTTGGGATTCGGCCTCTTCCTGATTATCCGGCGGTTCTGGGTAGGGCCGGAAGTCGAGGGCGTCTTTACCCTCTTTGCCATCCTGTTTGTCTTTTCCGGCTTGCAGATGTTCGGCCTGGCCCTCATCGGTGAATACGTCGGGCGCATCTACCGTGAGGTGCGGCAACGCCCGCGATTTGTGGTGCGAGAGGAGTTGGGGAATTCCGGGGAATAATAAAGCGAACGAATAACCTCTGCTCATAAATGTTATTACGTCAGTCTTTTCCGAAATCGCAGGACGGAAAGGGCGACCATCGCCACTCCTAATATTAGCATGCCTACCATCTGGGGCCACAGTACATCAAATCCCACCCCCTTGAGGAAGAGATCCTGTAAGACGATGATGAAGTAGCGTAGGGGATTAAAGTAGGTGAAAATTTGAGCTAATAGGGGCATGTTGTGAATCGGAAAGACCAGACCTGAGAGCAGGATAGCGGGCATAAAGAAGAAAACGCTGATCATCATGGCCTGCTGTTGGGTAGAGCTTACCGTAGAAATAAACAGGCCGCCGCCTACCGTGCTGAACAGAAAGAGGAGGGTGCCCACTAACAGTACTAGAGGGCTGCCCCGGAACGGCACTTCAAACCAGTATATGGCGACCAGGGTGACCACGGCTACATCAACCAGAGAGATTATGATAAATGGGATGGTTTTGCCCATAAGCAGCTCCAGGGGACGGATGGGTGAAACTAGAAGCTGTTCCAGGGTACCGATCTCATTCTCCCGAACTATTGACAAGGCCGTCAACTGCAAGCTGACCAACATCACCACCATGGCTACGACGCCTGGCACAAATGAAGTTGAACTGATCCGGTTCGGGTTAAACCAGGTGCGGTCCTCAATGATCAAGGGTGCACTCAATTCCCCCCCCATCCCCTGCCGGCGCAATCGCTGGCGCAGGATATCGGTAGAATAATCAAAAATAATACTGTTGGCGTAACGTGTAGTAATGATAGCAGCATTAGAATCGGTGCCGTCCAGGATCAACTGCACCGGCGCCGTATATCCTGCCTGCAGCTTCCGGCTGAAATCCCAGGGAAGATGCAAGGCCAGAGAGATTTTATTGCGATCGATAAGCTGTCGCATCTCTTCTCGGCTGTTGGTGGTATAGGTCAAGTCGAAATAATCATTCTGCGCGAACCTCATAATAAACTCACGGCTCTGGGCCGTACAGGCTTCATCCCAGACGGCTATCGGGATGTGGTGAAAATCGAAGTTAATCGTGTAGCCGTAGGTAAGCAGTTGAATAATGGGCGGCAGAACAATAAAAATTCTCAGGCGCGGGTCTCGCATGGCCTGGATGAATTCTTTTCTGATGATGTGCCGGATGCGTTTCCACATAAGCTCAGGTAATCTTTTTGGTAAACTTGCGCCCGGAGGCGATGAGAAAAAAGAGGGCAAAGACGATTAGGATCAGGGCGTCCGGCCATAGGATGTACCAGCCGATACCTTTGAGATAGATGCCCTTACTAATGTTAACCAGATAGGTGGCTGGCACCAGATACGATAGCAACTGAAGAAGATAAGGCATCTGCCCGATGGAGAAGATTGCACCCGAGAGCAGGAAGGCTGGCAGAAAGGTAGTGAGAATCGCCATCTGATAAGCCTCCAGTTGGCTCCGGGAGGTGACGGAGATGAAAAGACCCTGACCCAAGACAACCACGAGGAAGAGGGCTGACAGGCCGATAAAGAGGAGCAGATTGCCTCGAAATGGGACTTCGAATAGAAGCTGCCCCATGGCCATCGCAATAAACATGTCGATCATGCCAATGAAAAAATAAGGTCCCAATTTGCCGAAGATGAGCTCTGATTTCTTCAGGGGCGAACCCATCAGACCCTCCATGCTGCCTCGCTCCTTTTCCCGGATGATGCACAGGGCAGTAAGCAAAGCCCCCACCATGGTCATGATGATGGCGATGAGACCGGGGACGATGAAATTGCGGCTCTCGAGTTCTTCATTGAACCACAACCGGGGTTGACTTTCCAGGGGCATCGACAATTGCGCCTGCCCCCGCTGTTCCAGCCGCTCCAGGAGGAGTTTCTCGTTGTAGGCTGCGGCTATCCCCTGGGCATAGCCAATAATCAGATTGGCGGTGTTGGCGTTACTTCCGTCCACAATAAGCTGTAATTGCGCCGTCTCGGCTGACTTCAACTGTCGGGAAAAATCATAAGGAATGATGAGGGCGGCCATAATCTGGCGGGTATTGAGAAGGTGGGAGATCTCATGATAATCCGAGACATACCGATAAATTTGAAAGTATCGGCTGGCCCGGAAGCGCTGTACCAGATCTTCGCTCAGACGCCCGCCCGCCTGATTATAGACTGCGATGGGGGTATACTTCAGGTCAAAATTCAGGGCATAACCGTTGATTAACAATAGAATCACCGGAATCAATATGACCTGGATAAGACTCGCCGGGTCGCGGCGGATATGAATGAGTTCCTTGCGAAAAACTGCCCAGGTGCGGATAGGGTCCATAATTTGGTGGCCAGCGGTCAGGGGTTAGTGGTCAGTGGTATAAATGCCGATTTTGAGTAGGTGCCTAGAGGTTTCCGATTCAGGGCCTCAGGCTTTCTTTTTCCCCTTCCGCCGTTTTTCCTTTTATCCCTTTTCCCTCAACTGCGTGGTTCCCCGCCCGTTCGATGAGGGAGATAAAGGCGTCTTCCAATGTCGGTTTGATCTGGCGTAAAGCCCGAACCTTGATCCCATGTTGTGTCAAGGTCTTCCGAACAAGGTGTTCAGCCGATTCCAGATCTGTAGTTGTGAGATGCAGACCATCGCCGAATACTGCAACTTCGCCCAGCTCGGGCAGTTGCCTCAGAATATCTAAAGCCTCTCCTAACTGATCGGGATAAAGGGCCATGATATTTTCGGTCACTAAATTTTTCAGATCCCGAGGAGGTCCCTGGGCTATGAGACGCCCCTGATAAATCAACACCAGGGTGTCACAGAATTCTGCTTCCTCCATGTAGTGGGTGGTCACGAGAATGGTAACCCCGCCCTCAGCCAGGGCGTAGATCATATCCCAAAAATTGCGCCGCGAAATGGGATCGACGCCGCTGGTGGGTTCATCCAGGAAGAGGATAGGCGGCTCATGCAGTATGGCCGAAGCTAGAGCCAGGCGTTGTCTGAGACCGAGGGCCAAGTTCTTTGTCATTTCCTGGCGTCGCTCCCATAATCCTACCTGTTGCAGCACCTTCAGGGAACGATCCCGCAAACGGCGGTCGCTCAGGCCATAGACGCCGCCGAAAAACCTTAGATTTTCTTCCGCGGTGAGGTCTTCATATAGGGAGAATCTCTGCGACATGTAGCCGATATGCTGCTTGATCTCATTGGATTGACGGACAATATCCCACCCGGCAACGCTGCCCCGGCCACTGGTGGGCAACAATAGACCACAGAGCATTCGTATAGTAGTGGATTTGCCAGCCCCGTTCGGTCCTAAAAATCCGAAAATCTTGCCTGGCGGAGCCGTGAAGCTGATATGGTCTACGGCAACGAAATTGCCGAAAACCTTGGTCAGATCCTGAACGACGATGACGTCTTGGCCGTTGCTGCCCGCCATGGTTGAATGGCTCCCCAGCCATGAAAGATAAGCGGCTGCGAAGGCCTCTCATCTATCTAAAGGATAAACGGATTTGCTGGTATCAGGCCGCTACCAGGAGGTCTGCGCTACCTGATGGAATTTCAATTATCAGGGTCGGCTAATTTATCCGGCCTTGCCGTATTACCTTTTTCCAAACTCCTCGTCTCTTCTTCGCGGCAGCGTATTATCTGGACGAAGACATCCTCCAATCCCGGTTCGGCAGTCTTCAAAATTACATCGCTGATGCCGCTGGCGGCCAGATACTGCTGCAAGGTGGCGAGTGCCCGTGTACTCTGGTCAACGGTGATCATCAACCGCTCGCCCATCAGATACGTCTGCTGTACCAAAGGATGGTCATCCAGTATTTTTTTGATCTTGTGGAGCTCGGCATTTTTCAGTTCAAGGAGCTCTCCCTGAAAACTGGCGCGGACGGATCGGGGAGTGTCGGTCAACAACAGGCGCCCGCGATGCAGCAGGCCCACCCGGTGTGCTCTTTCGGCTTCGTCCATATAAGAGGTAGACAGGAAGATGGTGATGCCGGAGAGCTGAAGTTGATACAATATCTGCCAGAATTCCCGGCGAGAAACCGGATCGACGCCAAAGGTCGGTTCGTCCAGGAAGATAATCTCCGGCCGGTGTACCAGGGTACAGATCAACCCCAGTTTCTGACGCATGCCGCCGGAGAGCTTGGCTGCCAGGCGGGATTGAAACTGCTCCAACCTGGCAAACTCAAGTAATTCCTTGGTTCGACCCCGGCGCAGATCCTTCGGCACCCGATAAATATCTGCATAAAAAGCCAGATTCTCGGCCACAGTGAGATCGTCATAGAGTCCGAAGCGCTGTGGCATATAACCGATCCGATCTTTAATACGCTCCGTTTCCCGAATCGTATCATAGGTCAATACCTTACCCCAACCGCTGTCCGGGTCCATGATGCCGCAGAGCAATCGGATAGTCGTAGTCTTTCCGGCGCCATCCGGTCCCACCAAGGCAAATGATTCGCCCTTTGCCACCGTCAGGGTGAGATTATCGACTGCGACCAAGGTGCCGAAGCGTTTGGTTAGACCCTTAACGTGAATAACGTGCACCGGTGTGGTTATCTTCCAGGAGGATCACAGCTTCGGCCGGCATCCCAGGTTTAAGCTCATAATGGGGATTTTCTACGCGAATTTTAGTACGATAGACCAATGCCACCCGTTCCTTAAAAGTCTCCACGGTTTTTGGGGTGAATTCGGCCTTGGCGTTGATAAAGGAGACCCAGCCGGCGTATTTTTTGTCAGGATAAGAATCAGTTGTCACAACCGCTTTCTGACCTAAGCGCACCCGGGCCAGATCGAGTTCGGGAATATAGGCCTCCAAATATACGTTGTCAAGATCTCCGGTGGTTAAAATAATACTGCCGATAGCTGCCACCTCTCCCGGTTCGGCCGGTCGGGCCAGGACCACCCCATTAACCGGCGCCGTCAGAGTGGCATAGTTTAACCGGGTCTGGGTCAACTCCAGGTTGGCCTGCGCCTGCTTCAGCTCTGCTTTGGCCTGATCAATGTCTTCCTTGCGAGGTCCCTCTTTAACCAAACTGTAATTTTCTTCGGCTCGCCGCAATACCTCTTCTGCCATCAGGTAGGCCGCCCGGGCGCTGTCCCGACGTGACACTGGCACTGCTCCACGTTTTAAGAGCCCTTCCATGCGGCTGTTATCCAGCCTCTTGTTTTCCAGATCAGCCTGGGCCTGGAGCACTGCAGCCCTGGCTTCAGCTATCTCTTGCACTCGGGAGCCGGTCAGGAATCGTTTCAGGACAGCTTGAGCGGCACCCACTCGAGCCTCGGCGGCCGCCACTTCATCCCGTAAGTCCTTGGCGTCTAATTCAGCCACCACCTGGCCAATCTGAAGGTAATCCCCCTCCTGAAAGTTGATTTTTGCAATAATGCCAGGAACCTTAAAGGCTAGATCCGTCTCCGTCGCCTCGATGTGACCCATGAGCCTGAGCTGCCCTGGTGGACCATTATGAATCCGCCAGAACTGCCAATAACCGACGCCAGCCAGTATAATACAGAGCGCCACGAGGGCAGCCATAAATGTTCTCTTCATATGGTTTTCCGGCCCATTTCCCCCCTGGTATGCTACAGTGCTTACATCACCATTGCCATAAGCGTTATAGACTAGAAACGTGATGTGCGAATCTATTGTTCAAGGTGGAGATTTTTTAAAAAATGTCTTAGCTTTTTTCCGAAAAGTCTCGGCTGCTCTAGCGGCGGTGAATGCCCGCAAGAGTCAATGAAAGCTAATTCCGCCCGCTGGAGACCTGCCAGAAATTCATATGCCACTTCAGGCGGTGTGATCCGGTCATTGCGGCCCCAAATGAGCAACACCGGCCCCTTCAGTTGTGGTAAGAGGGATTTAACCTCAAAATTGCTTGCCGCCTTCGCCAACCGTACCAGAAACAACCTTTGCCGCCGATCCGATAGAGTAGCATAGATATCTTCAATAAAGGCGGGGGTAATAATCGATGGGTTGAAGAGTACCATAGCGGCCTGCTGCGCGATGAACTTCCGCGAGACGCGAATAAATTTTCCGCCAGCAAGGTTTCGCTCCAACAAACCGGCGCTACCCGTGAGGATTAAGGCTTTAACCCGTTCTTCAAACCGTCGACTAAAATCAATGGCCACCTGGCCGCCTAAGGAATTGCCGCAGATTGCAACTTTATCAATTCCTTTATAACTTAGAAAATCTGCAATATATACAGTAAGTTGATCGATGGTCGGCGTTTTAGAAGATAACACCCCGTCCCTATAGTGCAGGGGCAGAAAAAGGGAAATCAGGTGAAACTCGTCCTCTAACTCCTCCATTACTGATTGCCAATTCTCCGGACTGCCAAAAAGGCCATGGAGGCAGAGAACCGCCGGTTTTCCCTGACCTCTCTCCAAGTAATTGAAACCGGTCGGCAACCTGAGGCTCGCCAAATTGTCTGGATTTTTTTAACAAGATTCATAACCACATTATAAATAGTGGATTCTTTTGTCAATACTAGAAATAAAAAAAACCTTGACATGCTAATATATAGTATATTATTATAATCTTAATACAATATATAGTATATCGATTCTATCCATACCCGGTTAGCAAATAGTTCGCGAGGAGGTGGCCATGGAGGCAGGTTTGGTGACATCACTATTGTCGGAAGATATTTTCTTGACTCCCAACGCCGTGACGGTCCTGAAAAAAAGATATCTAAAAAAGGACGACCACGGTGACGTCTGTGAACAGCCGGTCGATATGTTTTTGCGGGTGGCCAAAACCATAGCGGAGGTTGACCGCTGCTACGACCCGGAGGCTGATATTGAAGAAACGACGCGGTGTTTTTACCATCTCATGGCGTCTAGATCTTTTATGCCCAATTCTCCTACTCTGATGAATGCCGGCCGCGAGTTGGGGCAGTTATCCGCCTGTTTTGTGCTGCCGGTGGATGACGATATCAGCAGTATCTTTGACGCCATCAAGAATACCGCCTTGATCCATAAGAGTGGCGGGGGTACGGGTTTTTCGTTCTCGCGCATCCGGCCTGAAAATGACCGGGTGCTCTCCACCAAAGGCGTGGCCTCAGGGCCCATTTCTTTCATGAATATCTTTGATGTGGCCACTGAAACCATTAAACAGGGGGGGACCCGGCGGGGGGCCAATATGGCAATTCTCAGAGTGGATCACCCCGATATCGAAAAGTTCATCACCTGTAAAAACCAAACCGATAAATTAACGAACTTCAATATTTCGGTGGCCGTCACTGACGCCTTCATGCAGGCTGTAATCAACGGCGAGGACTTTGCCCTGCTCAATCCCCGGACCCAGCAGCCGGTGCGCTCGGTCAAGGCTGCGGTTCTCTTTGACCTCATTGTGCAGAGCGCCTGGTCAACCGGCGAACCCGGCCTTATCTTTCTTGATCAGGTCAACCGCGGCAATCCTATTCCCCACGTTGGTCTCATTGAGTCCACCAATCCATGCGGGGAACAGCCTCTCCTGCCCTATGAATCCTGTAATCTCGGTTCTATCAATCTAGCCCAGATGGTCAAAAACGGGGCCGTCAACTTCGCTACCCTAAAAGAGGTTGTCTGGGCTTCGGTGCACTTTCTGGACAACGTCATCGACGCCAACCGCTTCCCACTGCCGCAGATTGAGGAAGCGACCATGAAAAATCGAAAGATCGGTTTGGGCGTTATGGGTTTTGCAGATATGCTGCTCTATCTGGGCATCTCCTACAATTCCGAAGCGGCCGTGAAGGTGGCGGAGGAGGTGATGTCATTCATTCAACGGGAATCAAAGGCCGCCTCTGCCGAGTTGGCCGAGAAGCGGGGCAATTTTCCCAATTTTCCCGGGAGCATCTACGATACCGGCAATGGCAAGGGTCGGATGCGGAACGCCACCACCACCACGATTGCTCCCACCGGCACTATCAGCATCATCGCCGGGTGTTCCAGTGGCATCGAACCCCTGTTTGGCATCTCTTTCGTCCGCCGGGTACTGGACGGCGCCGAATTACTGGAGGTGCATCCCTACTTTGAGGATGTGGCCCGCCGCCGCGGGTTTTACAACGGCGAATTGATGCGGCAGATTGCCCAAACCGGTTCTATCCGGGATCTGAAGGAAATCCCCAAGGACATCCGACGCCTGTTTGTTACGGCGCACGACATCACCCCCCAATGGCATGTACGGATTCAGGCGGCCTTTCAAAAGTACACCGACAATGCTGTCTCCAAGACCGTCAACTTCCCGGCCTCCGCCTCTCCCGAAGACGTCCGCCAGGTCTATCTTTTGGCCTACGAACTAGGTTTGAAGGGCATCACCATCTACCGCGACCGCAGCCGCGACCAGCAGGTGCTGAGCTTTGGCCAGGAAAAACCGCCCGAAAAACAATATATCGCCCCTCGACCGAGGCCCGCTCGCACCACCGGCGTCACTGAAGTGATCAATACCGGCTGCGGCAAACTCTACGTTACCGTGAATAAAGATGACCTGGGATTTTGCGAAGTCTTTGCTCAGATGGGCAAAACCGGCGGCTGCGCCTCTTCTCAGATTGAATCCACCGGTCGGCTCATCTCCCTGGCCTTGCGGGCCGGCGTCAAATTGGACGCCATCATCAAACAGATCAGCGGCATCCGCTGCCCCAATCCCCATTGGTCCAACGGCGGCCAGGTGCTCTCCTGCCCGGATGCCATCTCCAAAGTCCTGGCCGGGGTGGCCGAAGTAAATCTGGCCGCGGAAAAAGAAGAGGGAGTCGCCATGGGGTCCTGCCCCGACTGCGGCGGCGCCGTCGAGCACGAAGGCGGCTGCATCGTCTGCCGGGCCTGTGGGTTTTCGCGGTGTAGCTAAAGAGCACGGGCGGAAAAGTGCCGCGCCTCCCGTCTTTGGAGTTTTCCTGATAAAATCTAATGTGTTATTACATCGTCAGACTTGGGGGCTAATATGGCATTAGATAGTGAAGCGAGTCTGAAGGAAACCTTGACCCCGCAATATCTCGAAAATCTCATGAAAAAGGTTGAGGCGATTGTTATGGGCCAAAATCGCGATTTATTGGTGAGATTTATCGAGATTCTTTACAACCAGGAATACTTCGAAGAAGAAGTATTTTCACCCGAGGATCTGGCCGATATTCAAGCCGGCTTGGAGGAAATCCGCCGGGGAGAAACGGTCTTGTGGACTGACTTTAAGAAGGAAAACAATCTGTGAGGTATGGCGCCGAATTATCGCACCGGGCCGCCAAGATCCTAAAAAATCTCGACCAGACAACCAAAAAGCGCTTGCAGGCCCGGATTGACGAATTGGCCCTCGACCCGCTTTCCCCAAACGTATCCAAACCACTCATTATG
Source organism: Desulfobacca acetoxidans DSM 11109 (assembly GCF_000195295.1). Classification (NCBI taxonomy): domain Bacteria; kingdom Pseudomonadati; phylum Thermodesulfobacteriota; class Desulfobaccia; order Desulfobaccales; family Desulfobaccaceae; genus Desulfobacca; species Desulfobacca acetoxidans. The sequence continues at coordinate 3,153,169 of NC_015388.1, read as the reverse complement.
GTCGTTGGCCAGCGCTACTCCCGGTTCGGCGACTGGCGCATTATCTATGAAATCCAAGAATCATCGTCCAATATTTATATTGTCACCATTCAACCTAGAGGGAAAGCGTACCGCAAATTATAAATTGCTGCCGGGCCTGTGGGTTTTTGCGGTGTAGTTGATGATTAATTTTTAAAATTATGGATCAAACCCATAGTTTTCCTCTCTAGATTGTATAAACACTGTTATACAAAGTCTATGGATCTTGGAGGTTCTTTATGCAAATCATACTCAATCAAACAGAGAGGGATATTCTATTCCGTCAAGACCCTACGACCCGACATGATGGCGGTTATCAGAGTTTCCTTATTCACTTGCAAAAAAATACAAACCGTGCTACGGGCGATCTGACACTAACTATGCAAGACTTGGAAAAAATTCCGCGTTACGCTTTTGATTACGGTAATGGTGGGTGGGAGGGACGCCTGAAAAATATTTTCCAGCGGCATTTGGGTCTTCGGCTTGGAAGGGAGTAAAATAATCGCCATTAAACTTTTGCTCTGATTCACAATTTATGCTTGGGAACCCAACTTATGCGCCAAGCTGAGCTTGGCAACCTTATTCCTTGGAATCCGAATGCTTAATCCGGAAAAGCGCGGCGTCTCCTGCGTCAGAACATAGGCATTTCTAATTTATGTTAAATCTGCCCATTCTCATCTCCGAAGCAGTCAGCCGCTACTGGCAGACCCGCTCTGAACAAAAGAGGAAACAGGAGCAAGGCGGGGAAAGTCTTAGCTGCCCATGTGGCTTCTTGTCTATAAACGATGGTGTCTCCATTCCACAGACTGATCAATGGTGACGCTCGAGATTTATCTTTCTTGGAAGATGAATCTATACATCTCGTCGTCACCTCTCCGCCATATTGGAATCTCAAACATTATAATGAGAATCCGGACCAATTGGGACATTTTAAAAATTATGAAACCTTTCTTAACGAGCTTGAAAAAGTCTGGAGGCAGGTTTTTCGGGTTTTTGTACCCGGCGGCCGACTTGTCTGCGTCGTTGGTGACGTCTGCGTGGCCAGGCGCGCTTTTGGCAGGCACCTGGTTTTCCCGCTTCATGCCGATATTTGTGTTACATGTCGGAAGATCGGCTTCGACAATCTTAACCCCATCATTTGGCATAAGATTGCCAATGCCTCTTATGAAGTCGCCAACGGTTCCAAGTTCTTAGGTAAACCGTATGAACCTAATGCGATAATAAAAAACGATATGGAATTTATCCTCATGCAGCGAAAACCCGGAGGATACCGAAAACCATCGGATTACCAAAGGAATGAAAGCAAAATATCAAAAGAAAAATTTAATCAATGGTTTAAGCAGATCTGGCATATTCCCGGTGCCTCTACCAGGCATCATCCGGCGCCCTTCCCCTTGGAACTGGCCACCCGACTTATCCGGATGTTCTCATTTGTCAATGATACGGTTCTTGATCCATTTTGTGGCTCAGGAACAACCATGATTGCCGCTATGAGAACTAAACGTAACAGCATTGGTATAGAAGTCGATCCGGATTATTGTAAGCTTGCAGCAAAATACCTGAAAGTCGAAAATACCGATCTTTTTTCACGGACCAATTTAATATTTGAAAAAGCTTCGATGAGCAGCGCTTCTTCAGTTCAAGAAGATCATGAATTGTACAAAATTAAACCTGCCAAGCATAAACTTGCATAGTAGTATTTACCACTTGTAATCAATTCATAAAGTGGATCATTCTTATTGGTTAGGTTGGTAACCGAACCCCAAAAAATAATCAATCCTCCGTCTCACTCCGGAGTACCGCCACAAAGGCGCTCTGAGGAATCATGATATTGCCGACCATCTTCATCCGCTTTTTGCCTTTCTTCTGTTTTTCAAGGAGCTTGCGTTTGCGGGTAATGTCGCCGCCATAGCATTTGGCGGTAACGTCTTTGCGAAAGGCGGAGATAGTGGAACGTGAGATGATCTTGCCGCCGACGGCCCCCTGGATGGCAATTTTAAACTGCTGCCGGGGAATTTCCTCCTTGAGCCGGTCGCAGATGCGCACCCCCCACTCCCGAGCCTTGTCTTTGAAGACGATAGTAGAGAGAGCATCTACCTTCTCACTATTCACCAATATGTCCAACTTCACGAGGTCGCTCTCCCGGTAATCGATAAGCTCATAATCAAAGGACCCATAGCCCTGGGTAACGGTCTTGAGTCGGTCATAAAAGTCAAAAACCACTTCGGCCAGAGGCAACTCAATGGTGATTTCAATCCGCCCAGGAGACGGGTAGCTGAAAGTGGAATTGACCCCCCGTCGTTCCAGACAGAGCTTCATGACTGCGCCCATATAACGCTCCGGGATGATGAGCGCCGCCCGAATAAAGGGTTCGAAGGCCTTCTGAATACGCACGGGATCGGGATAGAACTGCGGATTGTCAATAGCTGCCTCACTGCCATCGGTCAACTGAAACTTATAGCGGACACTGGGGGTGGTCATGATCAAAGACTGATTATACTCACGCTCCAGACGTTCCTGGACGATGTCCAGGTGCAGCAACCCGAGGAAGCCGCAGCGGAAACCCTGACCTAAAGCGGCGGAGGAGTCCTTGGTATAGACCAGGGCGGCATCGTTGAGCTTATATTTTTCCAGGGCCTCGGCCAGGGACTGATAGTCATCTGAGGCAACCGGATAGAGGGAGGAGAATACTACAGGCTTCACCTCTTTAAAGCCGGGTAGGGGCGCCGCTGCAGGGTTGGCGTCCAGGGTGATGGTGTCGCCCACCCGGGTATCGGCAACGGTCTTGATGCCGGCGATGAGATAGCCCACCATACCGGCGGCCAGTTCGGGCGACGGCTGCCGCTGTAATCGAAAGAGACCTACTTCCTCCACCTTATAAACCGCGTTATGAAACATGAAGCGGACCAGGTCGCCAGCCTTGAGGACGCCGTCAAACACCCGAAAACTAACTATGACCCCCCGGTAAGGATCATAGTAGGCGTCAAAGATGAGAGCCGAAAGTGGTCTGCCGCGATCACCTTGAGGGGGCGGGATCTGAGCCACAATGGCGTCCAGGACGGCTTCGATGCCGATCCCCTCCTTGGCAGAACACAGAATGGCCAGCTCCGGGTCCAGACCCAGCTCTTGGTCGATCTGCTCCTTGACCATGTTAACGTCCGCCGAGGGCAGGTCGATCTTGTTGATTACCGGAATGATGGCCAGATCATGCTCCATGGCCAGATAGAGATTGGCCAGGGTCTGGGCCTGCACTCCCTGGGAGGCGTCCACTACCAGGAGGACCCCCTCGCAGGAGGCCAGGGCCCGGCTCACTTCGTAGGAAAAATCCACATGTCCGGGGGTATCGATGAGATTGAGGGCATACTGCTCCCCATCCTTGGCCTTATAGGGTAGGGTGATGGTATTGCTCTTAATCGTAATCCCCCGCTCCCGTTCGATGTCCATGGTATCGAGGAGCTGATCCCGGAATTCCCGCTCTCCCACCATGCCGGTGTGCTGGATCAAACGGTCGGCCAGAGTGGACTTGCCGTGATCGATATGGGCTATGATGCTAAAATTGCGAATATTGGGCATATGAATTAACTGAGTGAAAAAAAGTCCGAAAACTCCAAGAATCTGATACAATAAAATTACCTCAACCCATTGATCAGACGGGGAGAATTCGGTTTATGGCATATTGTAACACAATACTTCATCAGATGCTCACATTTATTCCGAGGCAGGTATTCGGCAAACCTGAGCGGTAACATGGCACTGGCCGTTTGCTTAGGTTTCTTCTTCGCCGGCATCAATGTTTCCCCTACCTTGTCATGTCAGTTATCGAATGGTAATCTCTCGCTTTGAAGATTGTCAATGAAAATTGCCCCCCGGGCCTTGGTGAACTTCAGGAGGTCTGTAAAGCAGAATCGAGAAAATAATTGTTATCATTAGGGTCCGGCAGACTTCTTGGGTGATTCTATAAACTCCTCCAAGGAGTGATAATCAGCTTTTTAGGAAGGGTTATCCCAAGTTGTCATCCTGAACACAAAGACCCAAGAAATTATCTATTCAACCCATCTCCGCGCTGATGCTTTTTTCTAACAGCAAGGACCTGGCAAAAAGGAGGAAGATATGAGCTGGGTGACGTCAACGGTGGGAAACGGCATTGCCACGGTTTGCATGCAGCGGGGGAAAGTCAATGCCCTCAATGAGTTGATGGTGGGAGAGCTGCAGCAGGCTTTTCAAGACCTCAAAGCTGACTCCTCAGTGAAGGCTGTCATTCTGACCGGAAGCGGTAAATTCTTTTCCTTCGGCTTTGATATTCCAGAATTTATCAGCTATCCGCGAAACGCCTTCGAGGCCTATATCCAGCGTTTCTCCCGTTTTTGCAACGATTTGTTTCTCTTCCCTAAACCCCTCGTGGTGGCCTTAAATGGCCATACCATTGCCGGGGGCTGTGTTTTGGCCATTGCCGGCGATGCCCGCATCATGGTATCCGGCAAAGCCAAGATTTCCTTAAATGAGATTACCTTTGGGTCCACGGTGTTCCCCAGTATTATGGCCCAGTTGCAATATTGGGTAGGCTCCCGGCAGGCGCAGGCCATGCTCTTCAGCGGGGAGATGTATAGTGCCGAAGCCGCCTTGGCCATGGGCCTGGTCGATCAGGTCGTGGAAGAAGCGGATATCATCCCGGTATCCCGGTTGGAAGCAATGGAATTGGCGGAACAAGACACCACGGCCTTTGCCAGTCTCAAAAAGCTGTTGCGGCGGCCTCATGTCGAGGCCATGCAACCCTATGAAGCGGCATCGATCCAGGAATTTTTGGATATCTGGTACTCCCCCGCCACCCGGGAAAAATTAAAGCAGATTCAAATCCATGAGTAGACGGGGCAGCAATAACGACGGGATAGCGAATTGCTTTTTGAAGTGGCTGTCATTGATTAGTATAATTTGACAATAGTTAACCTCTGGCGACATCAAGAAACCCGATCACCGCTTAGGCCTTGACCCCCAGCCTTGTGTCGGACCGATGGGAATGTCGCGGCGTCCTGTTTTTTCCAGCCAGTCAGTGGCACAGGCTTCCAGCCTGGGTGCACAGGCCAGAGGCCTGTGCCACGGCGATGGGTGCTTGGTCGAACCGAATTGTGCAACTCATCCATCATCCTATAATCATTATTGATTCGGATTATGTCAATTTTCCGAAATTGATCGGGTAATGGAAGACCCCCCCATACCGGGCAGAGATTCCAAAGCCGAGGGGACGCCATTTTTAGAAATAGTCCTTGACACCGGCAGGAGTATTCAATATACATATACTGAGTATGTGTATAAGGGAGGGTAAGATGGCCCTGTGTGGTGATGATCATCCCAAATTGATTGCGCGGATAAATCGAATTGAGGGACAGATACGCGGTCTCAAGAAAATGGTAGAAGAGAATCAAGACTGCATGCAGGTGTTAAAACAGATAGCAGCCGCGGGAGGCGCCTTGAGGTCGTTGGGCGCGATTATTTTAGAAGATCATCTGAAAGGTTGCGTTGCGAATGCGATTCGAAATCAGGACCACGAGTCGGAACTGATAGCGGAAGTTGTCGATATTTTTAATAAGTTCAGTAAATAGGAGGCTGTCAGATGATCGGGCGTTTTGCAAAGTTGGGGGTTTATCAGGAACTGTTCAGGTCGCGTGATTTTTGTATCGCCTTCAGTGCCGGATTGTTGGCGTTGGCCAGTTACATCGTCGACTACAGCAGCCTGTCTCCTTGGATTCATGAAGACCTATTTCTCCCGATTACAACTGCGATAAGAAAACTGTTGGGCAGCGCCAGCGTCGGTTTTGACAGCCGGTCTCCGAGCGTCTACGGGATTGTCCTTGCTCTGTTTTCAGTTGCCATTAATGGTCTGCCCATTATTTGGGGGGCCATCAAGGGGTTGGCTGAACGCACCGTTAACGTCGATGAACTTGTCAGCCTCGCCATCATCGCCAGTCTGATCCAGGGAGAGTTTTTAGCCGCCGCGGTGGTAAGTTTTGTGATGACCATCGGTGGCTTGATCGAAGAAGCGACCAGTGATTCGGCTCGCCGAGCCATTAAATTTTTGATTCGGATTTCGCCGCACACCGCCACTGTTGTGAGAGACGACAAAGAACTTCTGGTTCCCATCGAAGACCTGAGGGTCGGGGACCACATCCTTGTCAAACCGGGGGAACGTGTTCCCGTCGACGCGGTTATCATTTCGGGTGTTTCGGCGGTAGATGAATCGATTATGACCGGGGAATCATTGCCCCTAGACAAACTGGCCGGCGACACCATCCTGGCCGGCACCCTGAATTACAACGGCGTGCTGACAGCCAAAGCCCTCAAGGTGGGGAGCGATACCACGTTGGGCCAGATCATCAAGTTGGTTAGTGAGGCCGAATTGTACCGGCCTCAAACCGTTAGACTGATCGATCGATATGCCCGGTGGTTTACGCCCGTAATCCTGTTGTGCGCCAGCGTTGCCTGGATACTCACGGGCGATCTCAGCCGGGCCATTGCCGTTCTAATCGTCGGTTGTCCCTGCGCCTTGATTTTGGCGGCTCCCACGGCAACGGTGGCGGCATTGGGCCGGGCCGCCAAGGCGGGAGTACTCGTGAAGGGAGGGCAGTACCTTGAACAGGCGGCATTTACCAAGGCGGTCCTTTTTGATAAGACCGGAACCTTAACACTGGGAGAGCCGAGGGTGGTGGAGATCATCTCCTCTGAAGGACTCACCAAAGAAGACGTTCTCTCCTATGCGGCAAGCGCCGAGCAGCATTGCACCCACCCGTTGGCTCGGGCGATTATTAAGGCAGCCCATTATGCCAAGGTGGTAGTCAGCGGCGCGGAAAACGCTTTTCATGAGATCGGGCTTGGTGTTCGGGCCATGGTTGCCGGTTCAATGATTGAGGTCGGTAACGCCTCAGCTTGTGCGAGCACCATGGCATTTTCCCGGCCTCTCCAAGAGTATGTGGACAGGTCAATTTCGCTCGGCATTACCCCGCTTGTCGTTTTACGGGATCAGCAACCTGTTGGATTATTCGGGGTGACGGATAAGATTCGACCGGCGGCGGGTCCAACCATCCAGGAGTTTAAAAATCTTGGGATCGATGAGGTAGCGATTGTATCCGGTGATCACGAAAATTCGGCTAGACGCATTGCCCTGTCGGTTAATATTGACAAGGTTTACGCAAACTTAAAACCTCAGGACAAAGTGGCTATCATCAAAACCTATCAACTACAGAATTTGCCGGTAATGTTTATTGGCGACGGCATCAACGACGCCCCGGCTCTCGCAACTTCACAAATCGGTGTGGCCATGGGCGCCGCCGGGACCGATGTTGCTCTGGAAACGGCAGATATAGCCCTCACCCACGATGATATCTCACGATTGCCTTGGCTGATTCGACTTTCTCGAAGAATGCTTGGCATTATCAAGGCCAATATCATTTTTGGATTGACCTTTAACGCCATGGCGGTCCTGGCCAGCGGCATGGGATGGTTAACCCCGATCATGGCTGCCATAACCCATAATCTAGGAAGTGTTTTGGTCGTTATGGCATCAGCCAGCCTGGCAATGTATCCCGACAATGTACGAAATTCCAGTTCTAAAATTAAACCGCGGTAATAGTTCAGTATTCTGATAGTTCAGTAGAATAATATGCTTAACCCTTCTCTTATCTCCCCGTAAACGGAGGGAAGATTTCTTATTCACAATGGCGTTTGCCCATGCCGTCCGCCAGGGGTGGAATGCCTGCGCCCTCCACGCGCAGATAATGGTTTGGTCTTGAGAGGCGCCGTGAAAACTTGATAGACTAAGATCAACAGGAGAATCACATGTCCGCAAAGGCTTTTGTGATTAGAATGATAGTGGCACTTATGGCCGTCCTAGGTTTCGCCGTTCATAATTGGACTGGTATGGCGCCGCTCAAGTGGTTCGGCCTGGTTTTCTATTGTATCTGTTTCGCCATGTACGCGAAATCGTTGGTTACGGCACTAACCCAAACCAAGAGGGTAACAGCGGATCTGCTAGTTGTAACAGTTATGGTAGTTTCGTTACTTGCCGGACAACCGTTAAGCGGTGCACTCGTAGCATGGTTTATCAGTATGGGTCTTGCCATTTCCTTTTACATTATCGAAAGGACCCGAAGCAAAATTGAGGCTCTTACGAAAGAGAGGCGCAGACTTGTCCGGGTCGTCAGAAACGAAAAGATCATGGAATTGCCCGTCGAACAGGTTTGTCAAGGTGATACGGTCATTGTAGCGCAAGGTGAGATGATACCGGTGGACGGGGAGATTGTAGAAGGTGCTTCCTCCATCGACGAATCCGTGATCACCGGTGAGCCGTTTTCGGTTTTCAAGATGACCGGCGATCGTGTTACCTCGGGGGCCATCAGCCTTACTTCGCAGTTGAATGTCCGGGCCACCAAACCCGGCGACAAGGGGTTCCTCTATGTGATAGCTAAAGAAATTGAGGCATCATTGAAAGTTAAGCCCAAGATTCAACGAAAAGCCGATACGATTGTTCAGTTTTTCATCTCCGGTGTAGTCCTGTATGCAATCGGCGTGTTTCTCTTCACCGGCGTCCTAACCGGCGATGTTGCTGCAGGTCTCATTCGTATGGCCGCCGTGACCGCGGTAGCATGTCCCTGCGCCTGGGCGCTGTCTGTGCCCACGGCCTTTGCCGCAGCCATCGGCAGTCTGAGCGGCCGCGGCATTTTAGTGCGCGGCGGCACTCCTTTGGAGATTGCGGGGCAAGCGTCTTCCGTGGTTCTCGATAAAACCGGCACGGTCACCCTGGCCGAGCCGAAAGTGGTTGGGATTGAGTCCTTCGGGGCATCTTCTGATGAATTGCTTCGGATCATCGCTTCAGTTGAATCTGGTTTTAACCATCCCATTGCCAATGCGATCATATCTTACGCCTCTGCCAAAGGGGTGCGGCCGCTAAAGGCAGAAGGCTCCGAATACCTTCCCGGTCTTGGCATCAAGTCATTTGTCCAAGGGCGCGAGGTAGTCTTGGGATCGACCAAAACAGTCAAGGCATTAGGCATGACCGTGCCCTCGGAGATTGATCTTAAGGGACGGGCCACCTGGATCGGAATTGATGGCGAAGTTGTGGGGGCTGTCGTCATCCAAGACGAGCTTAGAGAATATGCCGGGGGGCTTGGCAAAGCGCTTCATGCCTTTGGCCTAAAAAATGTCGTGCTGGCAACCGGAGACAATGAGGAAGCCGAAGCGCGACGTGTGGCCCAACTCATCGGAGCAGACGGCTATTACTGGGGTTTGAAGCCTGATGACAAGATATCGCTCGTAAAAGAGCTTGGCGCCCAAGGGCTTACGGTGATGGTTGGTGACGGCGTCAACGACGCCACCGCGCTTGCGGCAGCAGATGTGGGAGTTTCCATCGGCCGCACCAAAGCTGACCTGGCCATTAAATCTTCCGATATCATCATATTGCGTGATGACGCCACTTGTCTGTTGAGCATTTTCCAAACAGGTAAGAAACTTATCCGGGTTATCAAGCAGAATTACGCCTGGGCCATCGGTTTTAATGTAGCCGGGATTGCGCTGGCAACAGGAGGGCTTCTAAGCCCATGGCTGGCGGCCCTGTTTCATCATATCAGTTCAGTACTGGTCGTACTCAATTCCGCCCGGTTGGTTCGCATGAGAATCTTGACAGATATAATTTGCCAACCCAAAAAAAACCCGGTCTGTTGCCAGACCGGGCATAAAAATTAAATTCGACGGCGTCCTCCTTGCCCACGCAGCTGCCCACGTCGTATCATCGGCCCGACGGGGCTCAACCTCCAACTTCTGGACGAGGGATCAATAAACTTCTTCGTGCGTTCCTATGGATATTAACACCACGTCCTCATGAATAAATTTAAATACCACCCGCAAATGCTATCCTAAACCAAAGGCATAATGACCCTTCAACTTTCCTGAGAGCTTATGGGTGCCAAGAATAGGGTGGTATGGATCATTGACGAATATTTTTAAAGCCTTCTCTAATTTTTCGGTGATTTCAGGATATTTCCTTCTGGTCTTTTTAAAATCCCTGATAAAGCTTTTATGCCAGACCAGATTAATCACTCTCTAAATCCTTCATTAAGTCAGATACTGATCCCCGTTTTACTAAATCCTTATTGTAGGCCCGCATGGTTTCACGGGAATCTTTGAGAATTTGATCCCGTTTTCGTTCAATATGACGCTGTCTGATGATATGTAATAACATCTCCTCATCGTCAAGAGATAAGGAGGCTATTTTATCTAAAATCTGGTCCAGATCAGATTGCGTCGCAACCATGGCTTCCTCCGCATAGAATATAATGCCATTTAATCATGACTCGTAAAAATTGCAAACCATAAAAAAAACCCGGTCTGTTGCCAGACCGGGTCTGTAAATTAATTTCGGCGGCGTCCTACTTTCCCACGCAGCTGCCCACGTAGTATCATCGGCCCGACGGGGCTTAACTTCCGAGTTCGGGATGGGATCGGGTGTGACCCCCGTGGTATGGCCACCGAAAACTTGTTGACCTGCAAAACACCGGTAGGGGAGGGTCTGAAACCCGCCGCTACAAATAATCTTGAAAAGTGAAGCGAAGAGAGAGATTCAGGGATATTCCAGAAACAAAGGAAAAAATATGGTCAAGCCGCACGGCCTATTAGTACCAGTTAGCTGAACGCATTACTGCGCTTACACACCTGGCCTATCAACCTCGTGATCTTCGAGGGGCCTTTAGGGACCCGAAGGCCCGGGAGATCTAATCTTGAGGTCGGTTTCCCGCTTAGATGCTTTCAGCGGTTATCCGGTCCGAACATAGCTACCCAGCGCTGCGCCTGGCGGCACAACTGGAACACCAGAGGTTCGTCCATCCCGGTCCTCTCGTACTAAGGACAGATCCTCTCAAATCTCCAACGCCCGCAACAGATAGGGACCAAACTGTCTCACGACGTTTTAAACCCAGCTCACGTACCGCTTTAATTGGCGAACAGCCAAACCCTTGGGACCTGCTTCAGCCCCAGGATGCGATGAGCCTGCGTATAATAAGATGTGTAATCTAGAGATGTTGCAATATTTAATATATTAAAGCCTGTTTAAAAAAGCCTGTTTAAAAGTATCTCCAGAAATAAGGTTCAAAATTGAGCGGCGTGTTTTTTAAAGCAAATTTTGGCAACTCAACGAGTTGGCATCAATCTTTTGGTATGAAAAAACCCAGACTTAAAATTTTCATGGCTTTTTTTATCAGGTTATCAAAGCCCAAGAATATAGGTTTCCACCAAGAGGTCATGCCAGCTCTTTTGAATGCTTTATTTTGATTGGTTTGGCGTCTTAGGCCGCCAACTGCAATTGCTTGGGTCGATGCTTCTTTTCTGACGATTGGTGGTGCCTGGCAATTTCCATGAGTCCGGTGGCCAATTGCGCAAAAGTTACGGCGGCCATCACACTCTGCTGTGATTTCAGGCGTAAGCGTTCTAAGCCAGCGCCATGCTTGAACAGATTGTACGATCTTTCCATATGCTTGCGAAGCTTGCGGATCTGGTCGACTCCCTCGAAGATATCCGGAAGTTGGCCAAATTGTCCGGAATCAAAAGGTATTTCTCGGCATTGGGGGCAAAGCGGAGCCCGAAAACATTCGTTAGTCTGGGCGTCACAGCCAAACTCGTGCCCGGTGTCGGTGGTTCCGAGATAACGCATGGGGGTTTCACAATATTCGTCCATAAAGACGTGACGCCGATCAGGGTCTACATGCTCTGGGGTCTTGACCTTCTGGCTGGGAGAGGTGACTACCGTCACGCCATACTCTTTTTTTATCTGCTGGTTCTGTTCGGCATCGCCATAGGCGGCATCAGCCGTGATCACCTGTATATTCAGGCCCATCGCCTTGGCAAAGGCGACAAGTTGGGGGAGGAGAAGATTATCATGATGATTTGCGGGGGCCACTAAAGAGAGCAGCGGATAGTTGTGGCCGCTGTCCGGGGCAATAACGTTCAGGCTATGCAACCGGTAGCCGACGAAGTATTCTGATTTATTTCTCTTTTTCCGTCGCTTGCCGCAATCGGCATCGAGTTCATTGTAAATACGGACCTTCTTCTGACCCACGGTGAGCGTTGCTAAGGGCACCGGACAGCACGAACTGGCCAGATCAGTAGAATCAACCCCGCAAATCTGGAATGGATACGGTAGGTTGATCTCTTTAACCAAAAGGTGGGTGATGTAAACCATCAGATTGACCAAGTGGGTTATGGTCAAAGTGCTCCGGAATTGACTCAATTGACTGTGATGCACCATAATTTTCCTGTGCAGGGGGAGATGTAAAAAGGCGCGAACGGATTTGTTTTCTAACCGGTTGACGTGCAAATCGCAATACTTCCGATAGCTCAGGTCAGCATACCGTAAGGCTTTCAAGAGTTCTGCCCGGAATAAGTGAGCCGGGGAGATTTGCCGCATCGACGGCGTATAACCCGGGCATGCCAGGAGGTCGTTGAGTATCCGGTCATCCAGCAGGCTGTCAATCAGGCGGAGTTCCCGATCATTGAGATATCGTTGGGAATACTGCTTGGTAAAGGGCAAGAAGCCACGAGTACGATTTTCGATAAATTTGCCCATCTCCGACAATAGGATAATACCTGCCGGGGGAACCGGCGTGTTGGTTAACTCATGGAGCGACACAGGCATGGCTTGACTTGGCTGGTAATTTTCCATGACATCGCGCAACGCTTCTTCAACCAAGGCTTTCTTCTGTTTCTTGGTAAGGCGTCGCCAGTAAGGAAATTTGATCTTGAGTTGCTTAATCACGATCCGCTTGATATCTTTTTCTTGCATGGAAAGCTCCTGGTATTTATTAAGATCGACCATCTCAATTATACCAGCTTTCCATGCATAACTCTATAATATAATTAATTATATTGTATTTTTCTTAACAGACTTTAATAGAGTATTCATAGATTGAAGAATTTTTCGAGAGTTATAAATGCTCTAAAAATAGAAATGATTAAAAAATATGTCTAAGACTAGAGTATTTGATCTGGCAAAAGAATTAGGAGTGGATGCAGGAGAGCTTGCCCGTTTTCTCAAGGAAAAAATGGGTCTAGAGTCCATTCATCATCTAAGTGGTTTAGACGATCGAACGGTAAAGCAGTTTCGACAAATTTGGCCCGAAGTAATTCTTAACCAATCCCAAGCTAGTTTATTTGATCCTCTCCCTATAACCGAATCAAAAATAAGTTCAGATAATAGCCTGATTGCCAAGCTCCAGCAAGTCTTCAAATATTTGTTAGAACTTAAAAACCTGGCAATCCCACCGAAACGTGATCTTAAAGAATATGGAGACAAGACTTGGTGGCAAGCTAATCTTCCCCTTTCTCCTTTTGGGTGTTTTTTGCGTGAAGATGGCAGACTTGAAAATAAGGATGCCTGGCTGGAAGTTCACAAGCAACAGATACCGCCTTACCCTGAGCCTCCTTCTATTCTTGCAGAATGGATTGCCATGGATGGCCGGGACCCTTCCAAGCATCCTTCTTACCATAGCTCCGTCTCAGGGTTGTCCAACGAAGAACAGGAAGAATTGGATGCAATCCCTGAGAGAATAGATGACTTGGAGAAGGATAAGCAGTATTTGGAGAGCCAGACCACTCCCGATTCAGTCGCAATATCTCAAGTAAAGGGAGTCTTAGACGAAAAATACCGGAGATGGGAGGAACTGGAAGCGAAAAAGGAGATCAAATTCGAAGACTCCTTGGATCGGGTTGCAGCATGGGAGACGTGGCGATTAAAAAAGTGGGAACCCTGGGCGGCAGAGGCATTACCGAAGACCCGGATTCAAAAGTTTTACGGGGAACTTTTTGCCGCTTACCAGCGTTTCCAAAAAGAAGGGGAAGATATAGAGCTTGTTTGGGGACATGGCTTATTACTTTGGGTAGTAAAGAACTTTTATGTTCGCCGCCCCGTATTGACCACCAGAATGGAGCTTAATTTCGAGGCAGAAAGAGGAATTTTTTCCGTAACGCCAACCGAGGGGGTCACTCGGTTGGAAACAGATATGCTTACCCTGATAGACCTTCCCAATGTTTCTTTATTGGCGGAGCGGAATGTGTCAATGATTTTGAGACACCCGGGTTCTATAATTAGTGTATCTCTGTTAGGCTTCCCTCCTTGCTCTTGATGGGGGGATTTATCCAGACGGCCTCGGGTAGGGGGAGAGCGACTGGAGGTTTGCGGACAAAGCGTTCCGGATGCATGACATAGGCTGCTTGGAGTACTTTCTGCCGGGCGGCCCGAACACCGTCAGCGAGGCCGTAATGCACGGTCTCCGGAGTCAGCAAGGAGATGCTGCTATGACGATGTTCAGTGTTATACCACTCGAAAAAGGTTTGACAAAATAGCCGGCTATCTTCCAACGAGCCGAATCGTTTGGGAAAATCCGGTCGGTATTTCAGGGTCTTAAACTGGCTTTCTGAAAATGGGTTGTCGTTGGAAACATGCGGGCGGCTATGCGTCTTGGTAACTCCTAAATCTGCCAGTAATAAGGCCACTGGCTTGGACTTCATGGAGGAGCCCCGATCCGCATGGATCGTAAGTTGTCCAGGCACGATGCCCTGTTTGTCACAGGTCTCACGGATCAGCCGTTCGGCCAGAGCAGCGCTTTCCCGGTGCGCCACCATCCAGCCGACGGCATAACGGCTAAAGATATCCAGGATGACATACAGGTAAAAATAGGTCCATTTCACCGGCCCTAAAAGCTTGGTGATGTCCCAAGACCACACCTGGTTGGGGCCGGTAGCTAATAGTTCGGGCTTCTGGTAAGGCGGGTGGCGCAGCTGATTGCGTCGTTCCTTCACTTCGCCTTCCTGGTTCAGAAGGCGATACATGGTACTGGGCGAACACAGGTATTCCCCTTCATCGAGGAGAGTGGCATAGACCTCCCGAGGTGCTTTATCCACGAATCGTTCCTGATGGAGAAGATCGAGCACCGCCTGACGTTCACCCTGGTCTAAGGCTCGGTGATGCGGCAATGGGGAAGATATCTGAGCCTGGGGCCTTTGAGGAGTAAGATGGCGATAAAACGTGGCACGACTCAGTCCCAAAGCCTGGCAGGCAGTTGAAACCCCCAATTCCGGAGCAGACTGGGCGGCCGTCATGAATCGTTCTCTTCTGATTCGGGCTGGCTCAGG
This sequence comes from Desulfobacca acetoxidans DSM 11109, assembly GCF_000195295.1. Classification (NCBI taxonomy): domain Bacteria; kingdom Pseudomonadati; phylum Thermodesulfobacteriota; class Desulfobaccia; order Desulfobaccales; family Desulfobaccaceae; genus Desulfobacca; species Desulfobacca acetoxidans. The sequence goes on along the minus strand of NC_015388.1, from coordinate 3,137,986 downwards.
GGGATCCCCAGGATCTCCGAGATTTTTTTTTGGAAATCGATGATCGCCTCGGCTTTTTTCAGGCGGCGAGCCAAGCGCTCATTTTGGCGGCGCAATTGCTCGTTTTCCTGGATCAACGGGTCTTGCCGGCGAGATTTGCGGCCCCGTTTTTTTGGACTAAGCGCCTCGATGGTGCCGTTATCTCTCTGACGGCGCCAGGTAGTGAGGTTGGAGGAATAGAGCCCCTCCCGACGCAAGAGGGCGCCTAGCTGGCCGGACTCGCTTAAGGCGTCAACTTCTTGCAGAATGCGCAGCTTATATTCTGCCGTGAACCGACGCCGTATGGGTTTTTCTAACACCTCAGGATTGGGAACGAGCACAGGCTGGCAAGGGTTGGGAGCGGCCAGCTTCTTGGCAGAGGCCCCTCCACTTCGACCAGATTCGCTACGCTCACCTGGTCTCCGTTCCGGGGCCTCTGCCATCTCCTCCCTGGGGGATGTCATCATCTTTGGTGATCCGGTTTCTTTCATTTTTTTCCCTCCCCGCCCTACAGTAATTTATCACAGGGAGGGTGTCTCAGCTATATTGACACAGAGGGGAGATGGAACAATCTGCCGCTGGGGAAATTGATCCATGGGATAGAGAACTGATAGAGCCGTTTCTGAAACAATTTGCCCACGCTCTCCATCCAAATGGGGAGATAGATTTAGATAAGTTAATCGCCAATCCCAGCGACCGGCCAGGGAATCCATTAGTTACCAATGCTCCGGTGCTTTTTATTCGCAGGGGGCGGGGACGCCTGTGGGAGCAAGAATTTAAATCTATCATTGCCTCCCTGGAGCAGGGTTACGAAATCCCTCCTACGCTCCGCCCATTAGTTGAAGAAGAACCTACCGTTGTAAATGAAGAAACCCGATATGGATGGCGTTCATTAGGCGAAAACCTGCTTTTCCCCTTGCCTTATAATGAAGAGCAAAAAGAAATTGTGCGCAGGCTGGCCGTTCATAATGGAGTTGTTGTCCAAGGTCCCCCTGGCACAGGGAAAAGCCATACCATCGTCAATCTTATCTGCCATTTGCTTTCCCACGGCAAAAGGGTGCTGATTACCAGTCAGGGTGAACGCGCCTTGCGTGTCCTGGGAGAAATGATCGCCGAGAAATTAAAAGAAATTAAGCCATTATGCGTGAGTGTATTAGGGAGTGATAAACGTTCGGCTGATGAAATGGAGCAAGCTGTCACTCAGATATCCGAAAGACTTGCTTCGCTTGATAGGGATTCGCTTGAGCGAAAAATCCATAGTTTAAACCAAATATTAGGCGACATTCGAGAAAGGGTCGCAAGATTCAAGAACCAAATTAAGCTCATGGCTGAGCGGGAGCAAGAAACTTTTGAAATCGATGATCGCAAACTTACCCCTTTGCAGGTCAGCCGATGGCTTGGCGAGAACCAAGACCATAATTGGCTTCCCGACCCGCTCCCTCCCGATTGTCAGCCACCACTCTCAAGTGAGGAAATATCCCGACTTTTCCGTTTGCAGGGAATGCTTCGTAGAGAAGATTTGAAAGCATTGGCACTGCAAAGACCATCCTTAGATTCTTTGCCCACTCCCTTTGACCTGCAAACTCTCTTCGATAACTTAGACGAGGCTGAAAAAGAATTAGCTGACTTACAGGAACAAGAATCCAAATGGACCGAGGTTTTAAAAGAGTTGGCCTTGAAACGACCTGATCCTGCGAAAGTTCCAGGGTTTGCAGAGTTGGAAAATTATTTTCATCAATTAACTGAACTTAAAAAGCAAATAGATATTTTGAAAAGCTTAAAGGAGGAATTAAAAAGATTAAATCTGGATCGAGAAAAAGCCAATGATTTAATGGATATTTCAAGGAAATCATTAGATATCTTACATCGCGCCGAATCCTGGATGCAAATGGTCATTACTGACGCATTTGCTGGCGAAGATCAGAAAAATTATTGGAAACGGTTTTACTCAGATTGCTCCAATAAACTTCAAGACATTCTCGAACTTGAACATCGATTGTCAGAACATAATATTCTATTGCCAGATGGAATTACTTTGCCAAAATTAATTGATCATTTGCAATACTATAAAACGATATTACTCACTTCCAATTATGTAAAAAAATTTTTTCATAAGTTATTCTTGAAGAAGCACCAGATGATTATTAATCAGATTACTGTTGATGGTAATATTTCAAGTGACCTTAAAGACATAGAATTGGTGATTGAATATATTCAATGTCAGGAGCATCTGAATAGACTGGTAACAAAATGGAACAATGTTATTGGATCAATTGTTGGTGAATTGGCAAGTTCAGAACATCCACGGCTTTCTAATTGGTTTAGGTCAAATTTGGATTGGATTAATCTAATTTTAGAGTGGGCGGAGAGTGTGTCGAACAGATTACCTGCTGTTTTAGGAAGTAGTGTTATTTTAACTTTTGAAGATTGTGCCCATCTAGATTGTTGGGGCGAATTAAAGCAATTAGCTATGTGGAATATGGCTAATTTTGACTTGGAAGACCTTGAAAAAAGATATACTGGTTTTTCAAATTATCTTGAAGAAGGGGCAAATGAAGTAGAGAGAGCAAATGGGACTATAGTGGTTTGTAAAAAATGTGGAAGTAAAAATAGCATAAATCCAGAATATATCAAAAAAACAGGGGCTTGGTCTTGCGGAAAATGCAAAGTAATTCTCGAAATATATCACCAAATATGGAAACACTTGTTTAGATCATTTGTTGAGAGAGATTTGCATGGATGGCGAGAAAATTATGAGCATCTATTATATCTCGAACAGAAGCAAATAGAATTTGATAATTTCAAAAGTTTGAAACATGCAACTCAAGAAAGGCTGGAAGAGATCAAGGCAACATATTTAAATTTAATCAATTCCATGGAAAAAGGAATCAGCGATTTATTTTCTCATGAAAGTTATAGGAAAATTAGTCTGGCTCTGAAATATAAGGAGATCGAATCATATAAAGCAGCTTACGCCGAACTCAAAAGACTTGTTGAGCTTGAACCTTTATCTCAGGAACATGCTCAATTATCTGACAGGTTGGCAAAGCTGACCCCATGTTGGGTTTCTCATATAGCCCAGCAAGGGGGGGCCGGGAATCCGCTTAATTCCCCCGTGGATTGGCAACTGGCGTGGACTTTGAAACGAGCTGAATGCTGGCTGATCAAATTAGAGCAGGAAATGAATCCGGAGGAGCTACAAAAAGAAATCGAAGTTTTAAATAATCAAGAAAAGCGACTAATCGAAGAATTGGTAGCTCAAAATACCTGGCTTCGGCAGATTGATCGAATTAAAGAAAATCAAAGGAGGAGCCTAACGGCTTGGTTACACATTGTTAAAAATAAGATAGGGAAAGGAACCGGCAAATACGCCCCCTACTGGCGTCTTCAGGCCAGAAAAGAGATGGTAGTTTGCCAAGAAGCAATCCCGGTTTGGATCATGCCGTTATATCGGGTCATAGAAAACTTGCAGGTCCCGCAAGCTAAATTTGATGTGGTTATTGTCGATGAAAGCAGTCAATGTGACCTGTTTTCACTCTCCGCACTTTTTCGGGGGCAAAAGGCAGTTATCGTAGGCGATCACAACCAAATCAGTCCCACGATCATAGGGGCGATTGGATCGGATGTCATTCAGATAAAAGAGCGCTTTTTACAGGATATTCCCCAAAAGGCCCTTTTTGAACCTCGCACCAGCCTTTATGATATGTCACGCCTTATATTCCCAGGTCAATTGATGCTGAAAGAGCATTTCCGGTGTGTTCCTGAAATTATTCAGTTCAGTAATTATCAATTCTACGGTGGGGAAATCACCCCGCTACGCATGCCTCAAGAATCGGAGCGCCTCGATCCCTCAATTGTCAATGTGTTCGTGCCGGAGGGATATTTAGCTGAAAGCACTGCTAAAATTAATGAACCAGAGGCTAAGGCTCTGGTGGATAAGTTAGTGGAACTCTGTGCTAACCCTCAATATTCTGGAAAAACTATGGGGGTAATTTCGCTCCTGGGGGAAGACCAGGCACAATTAATCGAACAAATGATTAGAGATAATCTGGATGAACGAGAAATTATTAACCGCCGGATTATTTGCGGGGATGCCTATGCCTTCCAAGGTGACGAGCGTCATGTGATATTTTTGTCTCTTGTGGCAGCGACAAACCAGAGGTTTCGGGCACTGACGCAAACAGCTGATAAACAGCGATTTAATGTAGCAGCGAGCAGGGCCAAGGATCAGGTGTGGCTCTTCCACTCCATTGATCTTAAAGATATTGGAAATTCGGAATGCATGCGTTTTCAGCTTCTTAATTACTTCCTTCAACCCCATATTTCAGCACCTAGCGCACAAGAAGTAGAATCTCTTTTCGAATCAGAATTTGAAAGAGAAGTATACAGGCTAATTAAATCCCGGGGATATGCAGTGCGCCCCCAGATAAAAGTGGGGCATCACCGGATTGACATGGTAGTTTATGGAATCAACAACCGACTCGCCGTGGAGTGTGATGGAGACAAGTGGCACGGACCCGAAAAATGGGAAGAGGATCGAGAACGACAAGGAATCTTGGAAAGGGCGGGGTGGAATTTTTGGAGAATTAGAGGCAGCATGTTCTATCGCAATCGAGAGCAGGCCTTAGAATCTCTTTGGACTAAACTCTCGGAGATGAATATTTCACCATTGTAGCCTTCATCCAAATTTTGCTATTTTGTATTTATGCTTAATAAAAAAACTCGGTCTGTCTTCAGAACGGATTCCAGCGGCGTCTTACTTTCCCTTGCAACTCCTCGCATAGTATCGTTGGCCCTACGGGCTTAACTTTCGAGTTTGGGGTGGGATTGTGCTCCTCCATAATCAATAGACTTCATCATGTGTGCCCATAGTTTCCAGGAGAACTTCGTTTTTATCCAGAAATTGAAAGACTACCCGCAGATCATAACCTAAAGAGAAGGCAAAATTGCCTTTGAGCGCGCCTCCCAATTTATGTGTTTTCAAAGATGGATGAAAGGGCTCTTCAACAAATAATCTCAAACAATCAATAAGTTTTTCTTTTAAATCAGGGTCTTGTTTGACCATCTTTTTCAAAACCCTTTTAAATTTTGGGCCCCAAACGAGTTCAATCACTTCCCATATCCCTGACTAAATCATCCACCGTTCCTTTCCGCGTCAGCCCCTTACGGTGCTCTCTTTGGGCTACTTTGACATCTTGGACGATTTTCATTCTCTTTTGCTCAATGGTGCGCTTTTTGAGGATGTCCAGGAGCATTTCTTGATCTTCCAGGGAAAGCTGGGAGAATTCCGTAAGTAAATGATCAAATGTGAGATTGGGCGTTGCCATAATTCAATAGATTCTCCAAAAATTTATAGGATACAACAATCTTATAAATCTTCCCTGCGCCATTGTCAGGCAATCGTTTCAACGGGAAGATCCCACTTAAATCAATTTTATCTTATTGTACAAAATAACAAATTGAAGATGGGACGTCAAACCATAAAAAAACCCGGTCTGTTGCCAGACCGGGTCTGTAAATTAATTTCGGCGGCGTCCTACTTTCCCACGCAGCTGCCCACGTAGTATCATCGGCCCGACGGGGCTTAACTTCCGAGTTCGGGATGGGATCGGGTGTGACCCCCGTGGTATGGCCACCGAAAACTTGTTGACCTGCAAAACACCGGTAGGGGAGGGTCTGAAACCCGCCGCTACAAATAATCTTGAAAAGTGAAGCGAAGAGAGAGATTCAGGGATATTCCAGAAACAAAGGAAAAAATATGGTCAAGCCGCACGGCCTATTAGTACCAGTTAGCTGAACGCATTACTGCGCTTACACACCTGGCCTATCAACCTCGTGATCTTCGAGGGGCCTTTAGGGACCCGAAGGCCCGGGAGATCTAATCTTGAGGTCGGTTTCCCGCTTAGATGCTTTCAGCGGTTATCCGGTCCGAACATAGCTACCCAGCGCTGCGCCTGGCGGCACAACTGGAACACCAGAGGTTCGTCCATCCCGGTCCTCTCGTACTAAGGACAGATCCTCTCAAATCTCCAACGCCCGCAACAGATAGGGACCAAACTGTCTCACGACGTTTTAAACCCAGCTCACGTACCGCTTTAATTGGCGAACAGCCAAACCCTTGGGACCTGCTTCAGCCCCAGGATGCGATGAGCCGACATCGAGGTGCCAAACCTCCCCGTCGATGTGAACTCTTGGGGGAGATCAGCCTGTTATCCCCGGCGTACCTTTTATCCGTTGAGCGACGGCCTTTCCATACAGAACCGCCGGATCACTAAGGCCTACTTTCGTACCTGCTCGACTTGTAGGTCTCGCAGTCAAGCTCCCTTATGCCTTTACACTCTACGACTGGTTTCCAATCAGCCTGAGGGAACCTTCGCGCGCCTCCGTTACCTTTTGGGAGGCGACCGCCCCAGTCAAACTACCCGCCAGGCAGTGTCCTCGACCCGGATAACGGGCCTGAGTTAGAACTCTAAACTAACCAGGGTGGTATTTCAAGGTTGGCTCCATCCGGACTAGCGTCCGGACTTCATAGCCTCCCACCTATCCTACACAAGTTAGCCCAAAATTCAATGCCAAGCTGTAGTAAAGGTGCACGGGGTCTTTCCGTCTAGTTGCGGGAACGCGGCATCTTCACCGCGAATACAATTTCGCTGAGTCCCTGGTTGAGACAGCGGGGCAATCATTACGCCATTCGTGCAGGTCGGAACTTACCCGACAAGGAATTTCGCTACCTTAGGACCGTTATAGTTACGGCCGCCGTTTACCGGCGCTTCGGTTCAGAGCTTCTCCAGTTGCCCAGATGACTCCTCCCCTTAACGTTCCGGCACCGGGCAGGCGTCAGACCCTATACATCGCCTTGCGGCTTCGCAGAGTCCTGTGTTTTTAGTAAACAGTTGCCACCCCCATTTCTCTGCAACCCCCCTGGGCTCGGGACGCGAAGTCCTTCACCTACCGGGGGCACACCTTCTCCCGAAGTTACGGTGTCATTTTGCCGAGTTCCTTAACCAGGGTTCTCTCAAGCGCCTTGGGATACTCTCCCTGCCTACCTGTGTCGGTTTGCAGTACGATCACCTAGTGAACTACCTAGAAGCTTTTCTTGGCAGTATGGGATCAGCCAGTTTGCGGGCATAAGCCCTCCTCATCACTTCTCGGCGTTATGGAGATCCGGATTTGCCTAAATCTCCCGCCTACCTGCTTGAACCGGGACGTCCAACACCCGGATGGCCTACCCTCCTGCGTCCCTCCATCGGTCACTGCGCACCAGGTGGTGCAGGAATATCAACCTGCTTTCCATCACCTACGCCTTTCGGCCTCGGCTTAGGGATCGACTAACCCTGGGAAGATTAACTTTACCCAGGAAACCTTAGGCTTACGGCGAGGGGGTTTCTCGCCCCCTTTATCGCTACTCATGTCAGCATAATCTCTTGTCGGTCCTCCAGCACTCCTTACGGTATGCCTTCTACGGTTACGACAATGCTCCCCTACCGATCAATGCCAGGCATTGATCCCGCGGCTTCGGTACTGTGCTTGAGCCCCGTTAAATTTTCGGCGCAGACCCACTCGACCAGTGAGCTATTACGCTTTCTTTAAAGGATGGCTGCTTCTAAGCCAACCTCCTGGCTGTCTGGGCGTTTCCACATCCTTTCCCACTTAGCACAGATTTTGGGACCTTAGCCGGCGATCTGGGATCTTTCCCTCTCGCCCACGGATCTTATCACCCGCAGACTGACTCCCGCACTAAAGCTAGCGGCATTCGGAGTTTGATTGGGTTTGGTAATCTTGTGAGACCCCTAGCCCATTCAGTGCTCTACCTCCGCTACTCATCATGCGAGGCTATACCTCAATATATTTCGGGGAGAACCAGCTATTACCGGGTTTGATTAGCCTTTCACTCCGATCCACAGCTCATCCAATAACTTTTCAACGTTAACTGGTTCGGGCCTCCATCCGGTGTTACCCGGACTTTAC